>CALVRT010000001.1 GCA_944358735.1 uncultured Bacilli bacterium
ACACTACATACCTGACTACTTGGATAGTATCTACCTATCTCTATGACTTTTTTATTTTGCCAGTTAGCTTTATATTTAAGTACTCTGATTATTTCTGATAGTGGGTTATTCGTTAGAGATTTGGCAATAGTGTGATTTTGATACATAGTTTTAATATCTAAATCTTCAATAACTATTATGTCATTTTCTTCTAATAATTCATTTGTAATATCGTGGATTAAATATTTTCTATCATTTCTTATTTTCTTCCATAACCTTTGTATTTTTAATTTAATTTTATATCTATTTTTACTTCCAGGCATGCACCTAGATAATCCTTTTTGTAAGCCTTTTAATCTTTTTTCTCTTGATTTAATCGTATTTTTTATTTTTTCATTATGACTAGTGACAATTAAATCTTTTAAGCCTAAATCTATACCTATTATACTTTTTGGATTAAATGCTGGTCTTATTATATCTTCTTCGACTAAAACACTTACATAATATTTGCCGGCATCTTTTCTGATAACAGCACTTTTAATATCACCAAAGATTGCCGTTTTGTTACGATAACCTCTTATTTTTACTTCTTTTAATTTTGGTAAAGTAATTATTTTATTCTTTAAATCTAATTTTATACTTTCATAAGTTTTGCCATTATAGGTACTTTTAATATTATTAGTTTTATAACTATCATGAATACCTTTCGCTTTAAATTTAGGAAAACCACAGTTATTATGAAATATATTTTGATAAGCATTATCTAAATTTTTTACACTGTTTCTTAAAGCACAACTATCTACTTCTTTAAGCCAAGGTTTTTCTTTAGTAAGCTTTGGTATTGTTTTCATTTGGTCATAAGCTGTTTTACTTTTACCAGTTTCTTTATATTCTTCTATTTTATCAGCTAAAAAATGATTATATATAAACCTTGAGCAGCCAATAGTTTTATTAATTAATATTTCCTGGTCCTTAGTAGGATACATTCTAAATACATAGCCTTTAAATTCTCTCATAATTATCACCTTGGGTAACTATTATACACTGCAAACAAAAGTTCGTCAATACAGTTTTGCTGTTTTTTCTCTGAAAGTATGACTTTCCTATTGTACAAGAAAAATTAACCCAAGAACAATTTGCAAATAAAACAAATTTTAAAATGGCTTATATTAGTACTATTGAAAATGGAGACGCTAATTTAACTTGTAAAAATATAGATAATATTGCTAAAACATTTAATATACCAATATCTTTATTATTTGAAGAAAAAACGGCTAAAATGGCTAAAACATTACCAAAGCGCGTAGACATGTATACAAAAAATACAGACTGTAATTCACAACAAAAACAGTAAGAATTTTATCCTACTGTTTTTTTCTACTCACACTAATACCATCACCAATATTATAAAAAATAGTCTTATAATTATTATTATTTTTTAAATAATCTTTAAACTTATTTATTTTAGTTACTAATGCTCTTAAATTTTTACTTTTAATTAATTCAGGATTTTCAGTTAAACCATGAAAATTTAAATTATCACAAATAATAAATCCTTTATCATTTAAATTATTTTCATATTTTTCAAAAAACTTTATATATTGAGCTTTAGCACCATCAATAAAAATCAAATCAAATTTATCCTCAATATTAACTTCTAAAGCATCAGCATTAATTACCTTAATTTGTTTACTTAAATTAAAATCCTGAATATTTTTAAGAGCTTCATTATACATATTCATATCTCTTTCAATCGTTACAACCTTTATTTTTTCATTAATTAAAGCCATATTAATAGCTGAATATCCAATTGCTGTTCCTATTTCCAAAATAGAAAGAACCTTGTTTTCCTTTATAAAATTAACTAGGAACTCAAGGCCTTCTTTCTGTATAATTGGAACATCTTCTACTTTAGCATATTCTTCTAACCTATCCATTTACCTTCCTCTTTTAATTCATTAATAATCTGGGTATGTTCTTCAGAATTACGTGTAAAATAAACCTTTTTATCACTATCAGCTACAAAATAATAATACTCACCAATTTCTGGATTGATGGTCGCTTCAATAGCGCTCAAACTTGGATTATCAATCGGACCAACTGGAAGGCCACGCATACTAGTACATCTAGTATTATAACCATTACAAGTCGTCAAATCTTCAGTTGTTAATTTTTCCGTCATTAATTTTCTAGCTGAATAATAAGTTGTAACATCACTACCTAAAGACCAACCGTCATTTAACCGGTTATAAAAGACACCTGCTACTTTAGCTCTATCTTCATCAGTAACCGCTTCTAACTCAACTAATGAAGCTAAAGTTAAAATCTCATGAACCGAATAACCACTACTTTCAATTTGAGCTCTATAAGGCTCTAACTTTTCTAAAGTATTATCTAATATTTTAGAAAGTAAATTATCCAAATTAACCTCATCTTTTTCCAAAATATAAGTATCTGGAAATAAATAGCCTTCTAAATCATAATATATTTCTGGATTTTTAACATCATCAGTAATAAACCAATACTTATCTTTTAAACTATCAATATAAGTTTCATCACTAACCTTGTTAATAAATTCTTCAGAAGTAATATCCGTTTTCCTAGAAATAACACTTGCCATTTGACTAATATTAAGGCCTTCTCTAAAAGTTAACTTCACACTATTATCTGTGGAATTATTATCATTACCAAGCGTCCCAACTATTTGTCCAACATCCATATTTTGATTAAGTTCATAAGTACCAGTTGTAAGATTAGATGGCGCATGCAATTTCAAATACACCTTATAGAAGAATGCGGATTTTATCAGTTCTTTTTCTTTTAGAGAACTTGCTAAAGTATAATAAGAACTACCTTCCTCTACCGTAAATTCAATTTTTTTACTTGTATTGCTTACTGCCAAAGTGTTGAATTTATAAAGTCCAATAAAAATTACTATAGCTAAAATTACAAGTACGATTAAAAACAAAATAAATTTACGTATCGAAAATTTACGTTTTTTAACCAAAAATATACTCCTCTATTTAGCTTCTTCTACTTGGCTTTGCATTTCTTCTAAAATTGTTTCAATAATCTTCCACTCTTTTTCAGTTTCAATTGGTGTTAAATTAAGTGAAGCAAATTCTTCATCCTCGCTTATTTTTAAAGTGGCTGGGTCATAAATTGAAGCGTATACTCTAGTATTTCCTTCTTCATCGATTGAGTTATCTGTATAAACTATATAGCTTTTTTTAGTCTCTGGTGAGTCAAACATAAATAAAGTATCACATTCCATTTGTCTACCATCTTCATCAACTGCTCTAAATTTTAATTCATCTTCCATTTTCATATTCTTTCATTCCTTTCTTTATCTAAATATGTTTGAAGTATAATCGTTGCCGCGAGACTATCGATTTTTTTTTTGCGTTTTTTTCGCGAAATATCAGCTTGGAGCATATAACTTTCAGCTTCTTTGGTCGATAATCTTTCATCTTGCATAACAACATTAATATTAAATATATCTTCAAGCTTATCCTTGAAAGATAAAGTTGTTTCTGCCCTTGGGCCAATAGTCCCATTCATATTTTTAGGAAGGCCCAAAACAACTTTCTCGATATTATTTTCTTCGATGATCGGTTTAAGTAAAGAAATGGCTTCATCATAATCGCTGTCAGCGAAATGTAAAGTCGTTACCGTGCTTGCGATTGTATGTGTCAAATCTGATATCGCAACGCCTAAAGTTTTGGTTCCTAAGTCTAAGCCTAAATACCTCACTTTATCACCTTCCCTGTTGCTAATATAATTTTATCATTTATTTTACATTTTGTATAGACCTTTATTTTATTTTAATGCTATAATTATATTAAAGTGAGGTTTGATGTTATGTATAGAAAAAGACGAAAAATTAAGAAAAAAGTAATATATTTAGGTATTGGATTAATCCTATTTATCATCTTACTAATTACAGGAATCCTTCTTTACAAACATTTTACTAGTAATGAATATAAACTCGGAAAAATTGGTTATAGCGAAAAAGAAATCACAAGTATTTTAAAATTAGATGACACTTATATAAACTATGCCCTTGAGCATAAATACGATGATGATTTAATACAATTAACTAACCAAAAATGGTTTATTTGGAAAAACTATGATAAATACAAAGATTATATAAAAGATTTAGAAAAGCAACCTGCCGAAGTGAATTATGAAGATGTCATAACCAAAGTAAATACGAAAACTAATTACAAATATTATACCCATACTGAAGAAACTAATATGGATTTAGGTTACGGCATTTTAGTTAACAAATATTATAGCTTACCAAACCAGTATGCCCCTGATGATATTGTCGATATTCCTACTACTTACTCATTTGCTGGTAATCAAATTAGAGAAGAAGTTTTTAATGCTTTTAAAGAAATGGCCGATGCGGCTAAAGAAGAAGGTATCACCTTAATTGTTAATTCTGGCTACCGAACTTATGAATATCAAAAAAACTTATACGACCAATATGCTAGAGAAAATGGCGAAGATTTTGCTGATGACTATGCGGCAAGGCCAGATTTTTCCGAGCATCAGTCAGGTCTAGCTTTAGATATTGTTAGCTATGGACTTAATATGGATAATTTTGCTGAAAGTGACACCTATAAATGGCTAACTGAAAACTGCACTGATTATGGTTTTATCTTAAGATACCCAGAAGGCAAAGAAGAAATAACTGGCTATGCTTTTGAAGGTTGGCATTACCGTTATGTTGGTAAAGATTTAGCTAAAAAAGTTGAAAAAAGCGGTTTAACTTTTGATGAATACTATGCTTATTATTTAGATAAGGACTGATAAAATGAAGAAAAAAATATTAATTATTATAATTATATTGCTTATAATTATAGGGGGGATAATTATTTTAATAAATTTAAATACTGATGAAAATAAATTAAAAAAATTAGGCTATAATGATAATGAAATTAAAGAAATATCTAGGCTTTCAAATAATGAAATTGATACTATTTTAAATAATGATTACAGCGCAAAATTACTTGACATTGTCACTAATGAAAATTACGATGATAAAAACTTAAATAATTATTTAGCTTATGCTAATAATCATCAAAAAGCAAACATTAATGACATAATAACTATTGTAAATAAAGGTTTAACTGATTATGAATATTCTAGTTTACTTGGTGATTTAGCTAATGAAAAATATTTTATTAAAGAAAATACCGAAAGATATTTAAAATATGGTGGAAAAGATGCTAGTAAAATAGTTAGTGAAGTTAATAGTAACCGGGACTATGACTTTTATGAAAACACTAAAGAAACAGATATAACAAAAGATAATTTAATGATAGTTAATAAATACTATTATTTAACTGAAGACTATGAACCAGGTGATTTAGTGACTTTAACAGGAGACTATAATAAAGGCGTTAATAATATGATGCGCCGAGAGGCAGCTGACGCTTTTATGGAAATGGCCGATGCCGCTAAACTTGACAACATAATTATTCGTAACGCTTCAGCTTACCGTAATTATGAATACCAAGAAAATTTATACAATAATTATGTTACTAGAGATGGCAAAGAGGCTGCTGACACTTATTCGGCTAGAGCTGGTTATTCTGAACATCAAACTGGGCTAGTTAGTGATATTAACCAAATCGAAACAGCCTTTGAAAATACTGATGCCTTTAGATGGCTTTCCGAAAATGCTTATAAATATGGTTTTATTTTAAGATTTCCTAAAGATAAAGAAAATATAACTGGTTATAAATATGAACCTTGGCATTACCGTTATGTTGGCAAAGATGTAGCCAAAATTATCTATGATGAAGATATAACACTAGAAGAATATTATGCTTATTATGTAGACCACGAATAATTCGTGGTTTTTAAAAACCGAGCTAATGTAACTCGGTTTGATATAACTGTCGATATAACGAATTAGTTTCTAATAATTCCTGATGCGTCCCTTCAGCTATTTTTTGTCCATCATCGATTAAAATAAGCCGGTCGCTATCAATAACAGTTGAAAGACGATGCGCAATTATTAAAATCGTATACTCCCCTTTCATATTATTAATTGCCATTTGAATATCTCTTTGGGTTTCATTATCTAAGGCACTAGTTGCTTCATCAAATAAAATTATTTCGGTTTTTTTAAGTAAAGCTCTAGCAATAGCCAGTCTTTGTCTTTGCCCTCCTGATAAATTAAGACCACCTTCACCAATTAAGGTATCATATTTATCAGGAAGACTCATAATAAAATCGTGAAGTTTCGCAATCTTACAAACTTCTTCAATTTCTTCATCTGTTGCATCTTCTTTAGTTATTTTTAAATTTTCTTTAATCGTAAAATTAAAGATATATGGCGACTGCGTAATTATTGAAATATTATTGCGAATACTATCTTTATCAAGTTCATTAATATCGATGCCATCAATAGTTATTTCACCATCATTTACGGTATATAATTTATCGATTAAACTAAAGATAGTTGTTTTTCCCCCACCACTTTTACCAACAAAAGCCACAGTTTCATTAGCATTTACTTTAAAGCTTAAATTTTTTAATATTGGTCTATTTTTTTCATAGCCAAAGGTAACGTTTTTAAATTCAAAATTACCATTT
>CALVRT010000002.1 GCA_944358735.1 uncultured Bacilli bacterium
TCTAAACGTTCCTGATGCTTCTAATAATTTATCAACCAACGTCGTTTTTCCGTGGTCTACGTGAGCAATGATTGCAATATTTCTTTTTTCCATATTAAAACCTCTCTTTTTACACCTGTCAATTATAACACATCCCTTATTTTTTGTAAATAAAGCACATTTTAATAACTTGATACAAAAATAAAAACTCAATAACTTTTTCATAATTAGTTATTAAGTTTTAAATATTAATATCCAGTAATTTCCTTTAATTTATAACTAGCTATTTTATCAGTTTCATCAAGACAACTAGCTTTAAATTTCCAACGACCATTACCCTCTAAACTACTTGTATTGTCATAGCAAGAACCTAAAGTATTTCCTTCACTATCATATGCTGTAAATTCTACTTGAACATATTCATAATCTTTATCAGAATTGTTTTTAACATAACCTTCTATATAATAAAAGGCTCCATATTCATCTAAACTTCCATTATATCCATCTTCAAGAACTAAATCTTCTTCTTTTGTCGTTGTTGTTCCAGTTTGTTCTTTTTTCTCTGTGGTTTCACCCCCACCAGCTAACGTTCCAATAACACCAATAATTACAATTACGATAACAATAATAAGCCAAATTGGCATTCCTTGTTTCTTTCCACAATTTGGACAAATTTTAGCTTTCGGATCAATCTCACTTTGACAATGTTTGCATCTCTTCATCGTACACTTCCTTTATAATTCTATTTTATCACAAATAGTTCAAAAGTCATCTATTATATGACTTTTTTCTGATATTTTCTATTATAAAATAGTGGTGGGTGATATCATGGAGAGGACAGATATTTATACATTAATTGGTCAAAATAGAACAAAATGCCAAAATAAATTTTGACATTAGCTTCTCTCACGAGAAGCTTTTTCTACTTCACAGATTCCTTTGGACTCTCCGTAGACCAATATCGGATGGTCGCCATCCTACTTGTTTTTAATGTCTAAATTTATTTTTTATTTAGCTTTGCTCTAATCCTTTCATATATATTTTTAATCCTTCAAACATTATATTAATGCTCGCATTTAAATCACGATTATGCTCACTATGACATACTGGGCATTCCCACGCTCTGACACTTAAATCTTTAACCTTTCCATTTTGATAATTACATACACTACATATTTGGCTGCTTGGATAGTATCTACCTATCTCTATGACTTTTTTATTTCGCCAATTAGCTTTATATTTAAGTACTCTGATTATTTCTGATAGTGGGTTATTTGTCAAAGATTTAGCTATATTATGATTTTGATACATAGTTTTAACATCTAAATCTTCTATCGCTATGATGTCATTTTCTTTGAGTAGGTTATTTGTAATATCATGGATTAAATATTTTCGCGCATTTCTTATTTTTTGCCATAACCTCCTTATTTTTAATTTTATTTTATATCTATTTTTACTTCCGGGCTTACACCTAGATAATCCTTTTTGTAGACCCTTTAATCTTTTTTCTCTCGATTTAATCGTGTTTTTTATTTTTTCATTATGACTGGTGACAATTAAATCTTTTAAGCCTAAATCGATACCTATTATACTTTTTGGATTAAAAGCAGGACGAAAAATATCTTCTTCTACTAAAACACTTACATAATATTTACCAGCTTCTTTTCTGATAACCGCACTTTTAATACTTCCGATTATTGTTTCTTTATTGCGGTATCCTCTTATTTTTACTTCTTTTAATTTTGGTAAAGTAATTATTTTATTCTTTAAATCTAATTTTATACTTTCATAAGTTTTACCTTTGTGTGTACTTTTAATATTATTAGTTTTATAACTATCGTGAATACCTTTAGCTTTAAATCTTGGAAAACCACAGTTATTATAAAATAGATTTTGATAAGCATTGTCTAAATTTTTTACACTGTTTCTTAAAGCACAACTATCTACTTCTTTAAGCCAAGGTTTTTCTTTAGTAAGCTCTGGGATTGTTTTCATTTGGTCATAAGCTGTTTTACTTTTACCAGTTTCTTTATATTCTTCTATTTTACCAGCTAAAAAGTGATTGTAGATAAATCTTGAAGAGCCGATTGTTTTATTAATTAATATTTCTTGTTCCTTAGTAGGATATAATCTAAATACATAGCCTTTAAATTCTCTCATAATTATCACCTTAGGTAACTATTATACATTGCGAACAAAAGTATGTCAATATACTTTTTTTATTTTTTTGAAAGTATGACTTTCCTATTGTATAAAAAAATACCGTAAAATAGCTGGCCTTTCTCAAGAACAGCTAGCAACAAAGACAAATCTCTCTTATGGCTATATTAAAAATTTGGAAGCTAAAAGTGTAAGAGCTACAATATCCATAGAAACACTAGAACTTATAGCCGAACATTTAAATGTGACAATAATTGACCTTTTAAGCAAATAATTTATATTGACTAATAATTATAATAAGAGTATTCTTTTATATAGGTGATATAATGGAATTCTTATTACTATTTATTAGTCTTATTTTAATATTAATTGCCGCGGAACTTTTTGTAAATTCTGTCGAGTGGCTGGGAAAGATACTAAAATTATCAGAAGGCGCGGTTGGTTCGATTCTAGCCGCCATTGGTACAGCCCTGCCAGAAACCTTAATTCCTATTATTGCGTTAATCGGAGGACAAGATAGTTCTAATGAAATTGGCATTGGAGCAATTTTAGGTGCTCCTTTAATGCTTTCAACTTTAACAATGTTTGTTACAGGACTCGCCGTAATAGGATTTAAGAAAAGAAGAAAACATCAAAAAGAAGTTATTGCCAATTATAATACGGTATCTCACGATTTAAAATTCTTTATTATTTCGTTTATTCTCGCCTTTATATGTGGATTAATTCCAAGCAGTTTTCCACATATAAAAATAATTATCGCGATTATGTTAGTGTTTAGCTATTTTATTTATGTTATAAAATTAGTTAAAGAAAATGATAACATTGAAAGCGATTTACCTAAACTATATTTTTCTTTTGGAAATGACAAAGTAATGAATCACAAATATACAATTATTATTGTTTTAATTCAAATGATTATCGCTTTAGCCTTAATTGTGGCAAGTGCTGACAAGTTTGTCGATAGTGTAACTTTCGTTTCAAATCTTTTAGGTATTCCAGCTTTTGTTCTAGCTATTATTTTAACACCAATTGCTACAGAACTTCCAGAAAAGTTCAATAGTATAATTTGGATTTCAAGGGAAAAAGATACACTCGCTTTAGGTAATGTTACAGGAGCAATGATGTTTCAAGCATCAATCTTACCAGCAATTGGGATTCTTCTTACCGACTGGTCTTTAACTTCTAGTGGTACTTTATTAAGTGCTTTAATTGCAATTGTTTCCGCTAGTTTATTATATTACCGGATGCATCAAAAACAAAAAATAACGGTTAATATGTTACTAACTTGCGGGCTATTCTATTTATTATTTTTAATTTTAGTTATTTTTGGAATTATTCGTTAAAAATTTTACAAGACTTTGCGTCCATTTTGCACTTTTTAACATTTTTATCTCTTTTTAAATTATTTTCCAAAAAGATAGCACCCAAAGGAAATTAGTAAAAACAGCAATAAAAGGTAATTATTTTAAAAAATAATTTGTTTTAAGCAAGTAAAAACCTATAGATTAGATATATCTAACTATAGGTTTTTATTCACCAAAATAAGTTTTTAAAATATAATCCATCGTAATTTTAATATCCGGAAATACAGGAAGGTTTTCTAATTCGCTTCTGGAAAACCAGCCAATTCCTTTACTTTCATCACTCATTACTAAATCAGCATCCCCATTTACGGGAACAGCCGCATAAATTATATCAAAAAGTCGCATCCCATTATCTTTTCGATTACACTGAATTCCAAGGGGTCTAATTAAATCATCTTCTCTGGGAAAACGCTCCCCTAATAACTTTATTTTCATACCGGTTTCTTCATACACTTCTCTTTGAGCAGTTTCTTCTGGTGTTTCCCCATCTTCCATATGTCCGCCAGGCTGAAGCCATTTATTAAATATTCCGTGTTTAACTAACAATATTTTTTTATTACTTGGATTTATTACAAAGGCCGAAGCACAAAAATGTCTATTCATAATATCACCATAAGCAGTATAACAAATATTTTTTTAGAAGTCTATTCTAAAACACTAGAAATTGGTTTGTTGACATTTTTTTCGTAAACAATAAATTTTTCATTAGTATCTAATGTTGCGAGCAACACATCTTCTAATTTAGTTCCTTTTGTTTTTAGTTCGTGATAAAGCCATTCTTCAGTTTTATGCATATCTGCTAGTGCTTTCGGCATAATATTGCCATCGATTATTATATTCGCACATAAAGAGGCTTTCTGACCTTTAATATTTAAATCTTTTAAAGTGGGATTCGCATATTCACTTTTTGGTAAAATGCTTAATTTACCGTTTACTTCCATAACGGCATAAGCAATCTCTGATATATCAAAATAACCATCACCCCGGCATTCTTCTAATAAATCATTAATATCAAATTTAACTTTTCTTAATCCTTCCATCATTAGTTTTCCATCTTCAATTAACACTGTCGGACTTCCCATAAAAAATTTTCTTAAAACAATACTTTTCATTGTAATAACAGACACAATATAGGCAACTATTCCAAAGACTAAAACCGCAACTATTCCATTTATTTCATTAGTATCTAAATTAACGGTCATTTCAGCGGCAAAATTACCGATAGAAATACCAATAACATAGTCAAATAAACTTAATTGGGATACTTGTTTTTTACCAAGCATTTTTGTTACTAAAAAAAGAGTTACTAAAGATATTAATCCACGGTAAATAACCGTTCCAACTTCTGAAAAATCCATATTCATAATATCACCATTTGTAATATTCCCTTAATAAAAAAAATTATGCGAATTGCATAATTATTTTTTCGTACTGGACCGAAGTTTTTTTATAAAAGTATCGTGGTCCATAATAACATTTGTTTTTAAAACAAAAACTAAAACTATAACTACTAATATCGTATATATAATATAACCAAGTACGCGGTCTTGCAGGACATAAACAATTGACGCTAGAGCAAATAATGCATTAATCGCGTAAATAATAAGTACTGTATCTCTATGAGAAAAATTCTTATTTAAAAGTTGATGATGCAGATGAAATTTATCTGGTTTAGAAATACTTTCGCCTTTTAAAAGTCTTCTTATAATCGCAAATAAAGTATCTAATATTGGAATAGCTAAAATAAGAATTGGAATAATAAACGATGTTAAAGTAATGTTTTTAAAGCCAAGTAAAGCAATTACGGAAATCATAAAGCCCATAAACATCGAACCAGAATCACCAGCAAATATGGAAGCTGGATGAAAATTATGAACCAAGAACCCTAAAGTTGCTCCAAGCATTATAAATGTTAAAGTTACTTCTGGACCCATATGACCTAAAATTGTTGCGATAATACCAATCGTAATATAATAAATCGCACTTATTCCAGCTGCCAAACCATCTAATCCATCGATTAAGTTTAAACAATTAATACAAGCAACAATAAAGAAAATTGTTATTGGATAAGCCAGTATCCCAAAATCAATATAAAAGCCAAAAGCACTTAAATCACGAAGTAATACTTCCCCATAAAAAGCTACTATAGTGGCAGCAATAACTTGACCTATAAATTTATAAGATGCTCGTAATGGTTTTATGTCATCAATAATTCCCGTAAAAACAATTACTGTACCACCAATTAAAACGGAATTCATCATTTGACTAGGTTCACCAAACAACATATAACCTAGAAGAAAACCAAAGTAAATAGCTACACCACCAAGTCTTGGCATTGGTTTAGTATGGACTTTTCTAGCATTAGGAATATCCAAAGCTCCAACATGAAAAGCTATTTTTTTAATAACGGGAACAAGAAAAGCAACAAATAAAAATGTTACCATTATAATTAGAAAAATTCTCGTCACTAACTCCTCGCTCATAAAAGCTCACCTCTTGCTTATATTTTACCACATTTATTAAAATAAATCTATTTCAACAAAAAAACAGATGTATTTTTTTATCATCTGTTTTATAGTTCAATAATAAATTCAATAAACTCATCATCATTTTTTACTTTTATACTTCCATTATGTAGCTCAATTATTTCTTTAGTAATTGCTAGACCTAGTCCAGCTCCGCCACTTGCACTTGCCCTAGAATCATCAACTCGGTAAAACTTTTCAAATATTTTATCTAATTTATATTGAGGTATTTTAGCTCCTTTATTTTTAAAAGTTATCATTATTTTTTTACTAACCTTTTTTAGCTCAATATCTATTTCTGTATTAGAATAGCTGTAATTAATCGCATTTTTAAGTAAATTATCAAACGCTCTAGCTAATTTATCTCCATCACCCATATACATTAGTTTATCAGGAACAGTTAAATTACATTTTAATTGTTTTTTTTCTAAAACTGGATAATATTCATCTACTAATTGCTTAAGTAAATAAGCAAGGTTAATTTCCTGTTTATTTATTGGCATTTCTCGAAGATTATATCTTGTAATATCAAAGAACTGATTAGTTAAATCTTCTACTCTTAAAGCTTTATCTAAAGCAATTTTAATATATTTATTTTGTGTTTTTTTCGATATGTTTTTTTCATCATTAAGAAGCGTTAGATAACCAATAATTGAAGTTAAAGGATTTTTTAAATCATGAGCCATATACATAATTAAATCATTTTTCTTCTGTAAAGCTTCTTTTTCACTATTTTTACTTCTTATATAATCATTTTTTATACCATTTAATTTATCACTAAAACTGCTTACTTCACTTGGCAATTTTATAATCTTATCATCTTCTTTTAAAACTAAATCTAAAGCTTTATATACTTCATTTACCCCATTTACATATTTAGAAATAAAGCGGTAAATAATAACGGCTAAAATAATAGTAATATAAATAATTAAAACAATACTTCGGTTATAAACTATCCACGCATATAAATCATAATTTAAATTAGCTACCATAACCGATAAGCCACTCTCAAAAAATAAAGCAATTATAAAATATATTATTAAAGAAATAATAAAAGCAATTAAAATATTTCCCAGTAATGATAAACATAATTTTAGTTTTACTTTAGTTAAATTTTTAATCTTCAATTTTATACCCCACTCCCCATACAGTTTTAATAAACTTTGGCTTTTTTGTATCCTCATTTAATTTTTCACGAAGTCTTCGTATATGAACCATTACGGTATTATTACTATCAAAATATTTTTCTTTCCACACTTTTTCAAATAATTCTTCAGAACTTACAACTTTACCTTTATTTAAAGCAAGATATAATAAAATAGAAAATTCCGTTGGTGTTAAATCAACTTCTTTATCATAAAGTTCACATTTGTGCTCTTTTTGGTTAATAACCAAGCCATTTATTTCAATAATATCATCATTAACTTTATCGTTATATAAAGTATATCTTCTTAAAGCCGATTTTACTCTAGCAAGTAATTCTAATGGATTAAATGGTTTAGTTATATAATCATCTGCCCCTAAAGTAAGCCCTGTAATTTTATCTTTATCTTCGATTTTTGCGGTTAACATTATTATTGGAAACTTTAAACCTTTTTTTCGAATATATCTACATATTTCAAAACCGTCTGTTTCCTTAACCATCACATCTAGTATTGCCATATCTAAATGAGTAGTATCAATGCATTCTATAGCATCTTTGGCATTATAAAATTTATAAACATTATAGTTTTCGTTTTTCAAATAAACTTCTACTAAATCAGCTATTTCTTTTTTTTTTTTTAAAACTAAAATATTCATACTATTCCTCCTTTTCCATTATAGCACACTCCCTTTAGCTTGTTTATCAATATAAGTATTCTTAAGAAAGTCTTAAGAAATTGTTAATACTTTTTTAAAACCTTTTTTTAGGATTTATCTTATAATCATAAGTGTTTTAAAGGAGATACGCTATGAAAAGAACAATAAAAATATTAACATTTTTTATAATTATTATGATTTTAGTAACAGGTGTTTATACAAAATTTAAAGACAATTTCAATTTATCCTTAAGTCAAAGTATAAATGGTTATTCCGTCATTAAACAAGATAATAATGATAATTATCCAGGTATCGGTCAAAAGAAAGTCAAAAATAAAGATGGTTACTTTACCACCTTTACTACAAATGATAACAAAACATATAAGGAATATAAACAAAATATTGGTTCTTGGCGCAAAAACGAATATTGGAACGGGGTAATGCAAGATACCGGTTGTGGTATAACAATGATGGCAATTATCTTAAGTGGTTATGGTTATGATTATACTCCTGAAGATTTAAGACAAAAGTATTATCCTGTTATGAATTACGAAAATATTTCTAGTGAACTTACAAATTATGGTATTAATAATTCTGATTTTTATTATGATGAAGTTAATTTATCAGAAGAAAATATAATTAACCATTTAAAAGAAGATAAACCGATTATTATTTGTGTGTGGAATAACCCAGAAGATAATAGATGGACAAGTAGCTCCCATTATATGGCTCTTTTAGCGACTGATGATAATATGGTTTATATTTCTAATCCCAATGGTTTAGAAAACGATAGTAAAAGTTCTGGTTGGTATGATATTGATGAAGTAAGTCCCTATATTGCTAAAGCATTATATGTATATTAAAAGAAGAAGTTTTTAAGCTTCTTCTTTATTATTAAACTGGCTTAAAGCTCCAATAACCGCTAGTATTATTCCGCAAGCAACATATATAAGATTATTATCAATATTAAGTAACTGCATACCCGAATTTACTAATAAAAAGCCACCTGTTAAACTCGTTAGAATTATCATAATTGGTCTAACAAATTTTACTCCAACAAGTCCAGCAATTACTCCAGCTAAAACACCAATAATTATTTTTAAAAACTCCATTTCAATAAAATTATCACAAACGGTATAAGCTAGGAAAAAGCATAAGACAAAAACTCCAAATAAATAAGCACTAAATGAGGCAAATCCAATAATAATACCAATAACAACGGAAACAAAAGTCACAATAACATCATCAGCTATTAACTGAGGTAAGTAAGCATCACCTAGTTTATACCCAAAGTAAAAACCAACTATCATAACGATTATTTTATTAAGTCTATAGCCCATAAAACACGCTAGAAAACCTATTAGTAAACTAGCTAATAAAACAATAAGTTGCGTATCCATATTTTTCCTCCTACTCTATTTTAATTATAACAGCAATAGTATCTTTTGTAAATAAAAAACTTTTTATCTTAACCTTGATAAAAAGCTTTATAAGTTAAATATGCCATATAAATATCAAATTTACTTGTTACTTCATAAGGTGAATGCATTGATAAAACAGGAACGCCTAAATCAATTACA
>CALVRT010000003.1 GCA_944358735.1 uncultured Bacilli bacterium
GCTATATACTATCATAATTTTATTGTTTTGTCTAGTTTTACATAGAAAAATCAAGGGCGAACGGAGTTCGTTTATCTTGACCCTTGATTTTTTCTATGTAAATAATCACAATATTTTTTTCAACAAAACTTGCCTTTGTTGCTTATTTGCCTTGTTTTTTCTCTATTTGGTTGCATTTAACCTTTCAAAGTCGCATTTACTTTTGCAAGTCAGCTTATTCATTTATTATTTTGAAGTTCATAAGCTTTATAAGTATTATTTAAAAGTTCTAAAACCGTCAGCTGACCTACTCCACCAGGAACTGGGGTAACAAAACTAGCTTTATCTACTACTTCATCATATAATACATCTCCGTGCATTTGGCCTGTTTTTTCATCAAAAGCTATACTAACATCAATAACAATAGAGCCTTCTTTTATATAATCTTTATCTATAAAAGGTGTTTTTGAGCCTGTTGCTGTAATAATAATATCAGCATTTTTTGTTTTTGCTTTTAAATCTTTTGTCTTTATATGGCACATTGTTACAGTCGCTTCATAATGAAGTAACATATGTAAAAGTGGAAGTCCAATTAATTTACTAGCGCCTATTATAACAATATCTTTACCACTTAAATTATTTAAACCAATTGCTTTATCTAATATAGTTAAAATGCCTTCAGCTGTACAAGGCCTTAAACCTTGAATATTATTAATTATCCTACCTAGATTTTCATTAGTAAGTCCATCAACATCTTTTAAAGGGTTTATTTCATTAATAACTTTACTTGCATCAATATGACTAGGTACAGGAAGCTGAAGCATTATACCATTAACACTTTTATCATTATTAAGTTTATTAACTGTTTCTAGTAACTCATTAGTGGTTACGGAAGGGTTAAAAAGAATGTGTTCAGCATTTATACCCACCAATGTACTTGCTTTCATTTTATTTTTAATATAAACATCACTTGCTTTATCACCGGCAACTTGAATTATTTTTAAAGTTATATTTTTATCTTTAACTTTTTCTTTTAATTCTAACAAACCTTCTTGTTTTAAGTTTTTACAATCTATATTAAGCATAATAATCACCACTAATATTGTATCATAGATTTTACAAAATATTAAAACATTTGTTATAATAAGTTTGGTGATATAAATGAAAGACGTTGTTATTATTGGTGGTGGCGCTAGCGGACTAGTAGCTAGTATATTTGCGGCAATGAATGGAAATAAAGTAACTATTTTAGAAAAAAATAATAAATGTGGTAAAAAATTATTAATTACTGGTAATGGAAGATGCAATTACTTTAATAATGATATGGATATAAATCATTATCATACTGATAATACAGAACAACTAAAAAAAATAATAACTGAAAAAAATAATAAAAAAATATTAAATTTTATTGATAGTTTAGGAATCGTTCATAAAATAAAAAATGGTTATTATTATCCCTACTCTAATCAAGCAATAAGCGTTTTAAATGCTTTAGTAAACAAAGCTAAAAGTTTGGGGGTTGAAATAATTAATGACTACAACGTTCTCCATATTAAAAAAGAAAATCATTTTATTATCAACGACAATATTAAAGCTAAAAACCTTATAATAGCTTCCGGTGGTAAGGCTTATGCGAAAACAGGTAGTGATGGCTCTAGTTATATATTAGCTAGTAGTTTAGGTCATAAAATAAATAAGCCCCTTCCCTCTTTAGTTAAATTAACTGGTAATGTACCTAAAAAATGGGCTGGTATCAGAAGTGATGTTATTGTTAGTTTATATGAAAATGATAAATTTATTAAAAGTGAAGCTGGAGAAATTCAATTAACTGACTATGGTATAAGTGGTATATGTGTTTTTAATATAAGCCATTTTGTTAGTAAAGGTTTAAATGAAAACAAAAAAGAAGAAGTTTTTATTAACTTCGCCCCTTTCCTTAAAACAGATTTAATTACTTATTTAAGTGCCAAAAAAGACTTAACTATTAGTCAAATACTAGAAGGTTTTCTAAATTATAAACTCGTAAACATCATTTTAGAAAAATGTCATATTTCTAAAGATAGTTACTTTATTAATTTAAACAATGAAGAAAAAAACAAATTAAATAATTTAGTAACTTCCTTTCCGGTTTTAATTACCGGAACTAAATCTTTTGACGAAGCTCAAGTTACAACAGGTGGGGTTTCTTTTAAAGAGATTGATGAAAATATGCAGTCAAAAATAATCCCTAATTTATATATTATTGGAGAAGCCGTAGACGTTGATGGTGATTGTGGGGGCTACAACATAGGTTTTGCCTTTATTAGTGGAATGATTGCTGGTAAAAGTATTAAAGGTGATAAAAATGCTTAAAATAAGAGAAATAAAATTAGGAATAAATGATGATTTAAAAGAAAAAATTATTAAAATATTAAATATTAAAGAAACCGATTTAAAATCATTTAAAATTACTAAAAAGTCTATTGATGCTAGAAGGAAAGATAACATTCACTTTGTTTATGAAGTAGTTATAAATGTTTTGAATGAAAATAAATATATTAATAATAAAAATATTATTAAATGGAAAGAAGAAAAATATGAGTTTAATATAACTGGTAATAAAAATTTAATGAGTAAACCTGTTATTGTTGGAAGTGGCCCTGCTGGTTTATTTTGTGCTTACCTTTTAGCTGAAAACGGTTATAATCCTTTAATTATTGAACGCGGAGAACCTATAGAAAATAGAGTTAAAACCGTAGAAACCTTTTGGAAAACCGGAAAATTAAAGGAAAACTCTAATGTTCAGTTTGGTGAAGGTGGCGCCGGAACTTTTTCGGATGGTAAGTTAAATACTTTAGTTAAAAATAAAGAGCATAGAATGAATAAAGTTTTTGAAACTTTTGTCACTTGTGGCGCCCCTGATGAAATACTTTATTTAAATAATCCTCATATTGGTACTGATTTACTTCGTAATGTCATAATAAATATGCGAAAGAAAATTATTAATATGGGTGGTGAGTTTAGATATAATACTACACTTACTGATTTAATTATTAAAAATAATAAAATTGAAGGCATTATTGTTAATGAAAAAGAAACTATACCTTGTGATGCTTTAGTTCTAGCAATCGGTCATAGTGCCAGAGATACTTTTAAAATGCTAACTAATTATTTAGAAATTCAAAGTAAACCTTTTGCGATTGGTATTAGAATTAGTCATAAACAAGAAACAATTAATCAAAATCAATATGGTACTAATGCTTTAGGACCGGCTAGTTATAAACTTACATATAATACTAACAATAGAGGTGTTTATTCCTTTTGTATGTGTCCTGGAGGCTTTGTTGTTAACGCTTCTTCGGAAAAAGAAAAACTAGCTATTAATGGAATGAGCAATCATGATAGAGATGAAGAAAATGCTAATAGTGCGATTATTGTTACTGTTAATCAAAATGATTTTGGAAATAATCCTTTAGATGGTATTAATTTTCAAAGAGAAATTGAAAAAAAAGCCTTTAAAATTACTAACGGAAAAATTCCTATTCAATTATTTAAAGATTTTAAAGATAAAAAAATATCCCAAAATCTTGGAAGTATTAAACCGGTTTTTAAAGGTGATTATACATTTGCCGATATTAATCAAATATTACCTGATTATATATGTGATTCTTTAATAGAAGGCATTGATTATTTTGGCACTAAAATTAAAGGCTTTAATGCCAAAGACGCGATTATAGCTGCTCCTGAAACTAGAACATCTTCCCCTATTAGAATAACTAGAGATGAAAATTATCTATCTAATGTTAAAGGTATTTATCCCTGTGGTGAAGGCGCTGGTTATGCAGGTGGGATAACATCAGCGGCTATGGATGGCCTTAAAATAGCTGAAGCAATTGCTAAAGAGTATAAACCTTTTTAGCTTTTTTAATAGTTAACCACAAAAAAACGGTCGAAAACCGGTCGAATGTGGCAAAAACCGGTCGAATCCATTGATAATATTCTAATTTTCATATATAATATTATTAGGTGATGAAAATGTATAAAGAAGACCAAAATACGGAATTAAAAGTTGAACTTACAAAGGATATTAAAAAAGAAATAATTGCCTTTGCTAATACAAATGATGGAACTATTTACATAGGTATTGATGATAACGGAAAAGTTATTGGTTTAAAAAATGCTGAAAAAGATTTAGAAGCCCTTAGTGGTATGATTCGTGAAGGAATTAAATCTGATTTAACACTATACACTAAAATTTTTATCGAAGAAATTGATAATAAAGATATAATTATAGTTAAAGTTAGTGAAGCTCCAAATAAACCATATTATTTAGCCGAAAAAGGATTAAAAACATCTGGCGTTTTTTTAAGGCATGGAAACACTACTATACCTGCAAGTGAAGAAGTTATCAAAAAATTATTATTGAATAGTAATTCATTTGAAAGCAATATTTCTAACTCACAAAACTTACATTTTGAATACTTAAGAAACACTTTTAAAAACCATAATATAGAAATTGATAATAATAAATTAAAAACTTTAAATATAATAAATTTAAATAATCAATATACTAATTTAGGTTTATTATTATCCGATGAATGTCCATACTCAATAAAATGCGCGATTTTTAATGGTAATAATAAATTAGAATTTAGAGATAGAAAAGAATTTACTGGCTCTGTATTAAAACAAGTAAATGAAACATTTGAATACCTTCAATTATATAATAAAACTAAAGGAAAAATTGTAGGATTAGAAAGAATTGACACAAAAGATTATCCAGAATATGCCCTTAGAGAGGCTTTATTAAATGCCATCATTCATAGGGATTACAATTTTACTGGCAGCATATTAGTTTCATTATTTGATGACCACCTTGAAATCACATCACTTGGAGGACTAGTTAAAGGCCTCACCATAGAGGATTTATATTACGGTGTTTCAGAATCCAGAAATCCTAATTTAGCTAATGTTTTTTATAGATTAAAATATGTTGAAAGTTTTGGTACAGGTATAGGTAGAATTATAGAGTCATACAAAGGTTATGAAGATAAAAAACCATTAATATTAAATACAGAAAATACATTTAAAGTAATTTTATATAACATAAATTATATCAAAGATGACACAAATTTAACTCCCAAAAAATCATTTGAAGAAAATTCAAAATCACTTAACAAAAGTCTAACTCAAGAAAAACAAATTATTGAATATTTAAAGAAAAATAATAAAGCAAGCAGAACAATTGTTGAAGACTTATTA
>CALVRT010000004.1 GCA_944358735.1 uncultured Bacilli bacterium
AAAATTATATCCATTAAACCATTATATATTTTTTTTATTTTAATAATATCCTTCTCCTTCCATTTTAATATATAGCTAAACATTTTACCAAAGTTTCTATAAATACCCTAGCTAACAGAAGGGAAAATCCCCTTCTACTATATATCATAGGAGATTTGTTTAAAAAATCCTGCAAAAATATGAAAAAAATTTAAATTTTTCAAAAAAACTAATGGATTAATCCATTAGTTCTTGTTCAAGAGCTTCAAGTGGCTCTTCACTTACCATACCATTTTCTAAAGTATAATGAACATCACGATATTCTTTAGCTCCAGTACCAGCTGGAATCAATTTACCCATAATAACATTCTCTTTAAGTCCAGTTAAATGGTCAACTCTACCATGAACCGCAGCATCGGTTAAGATTCTAGTTGTTTCTTGGAATGACGCTGCTGATAAGAAGGAATCAGTTTCTAATGAAGCTTTAGTAATACCAAGTAATACTGGTTTACCAGTTGATGGACGTTTTCCTTCTAGGATAAGTTTCTTATTCTCATCAGTGAAATGATTAATATCAATCATAGCGCCTGGTAAGAAATATGAATCTCCAGAATCAACAATTTTAATTTTAGAAATCATTCGTTTAGCAATAACTTCAACGTGCTTATCACTAACGTCAACACCTTGTGAACGATAAACTTTTTGAACTTCAAATAAAATGTATTCTTGCGTTGTAATTGGGTCCGTAACTACTAAAAGTTCTTTCGGATTGATTGCTCCATGAGTTAAACGGTCACCAGCCTTAACTTCCTGACCTTTTTGGACAGCAAGTTTAGCTTCGTAATTCGTAATATGTTCTTTAGTTTCGGCATCATTTTTAATATAAATTTTAAAGCTTCCACCATCTTCTTCAATTTTACTAACAACACCATTAATTTCCGCAATTGTGGCTTTACCTTTTGGATTACGAGCCTCAAAGATTTCTTCAACACGAGGTAAACCTTGAGTAATATCATCTCCACCGGCAACCCCACCAGTATTAAAGTTACGCATAGTAAGCTGCGTACCAGGCTCTCCAATTGATTGAGCCGCCATAATACAAATAGCTTCACCAATTTCAACTTCTGAACCAGTAGCAAGGTTACGACCATAACACTTACGACAAACACCGTGTTCGGTCCGGCAAGTAAGAACGCTTCTAATTGGTACTTTCGTAATACCAGCCTTCACAATTTTTTCAGCTACAGCTTCAGTTATATAAGTATCTTTGTCAAATAATACTTCTTTAGTTTCTGGATGTAATACTTTTTTACTAGTATATCTTCCGATAATTCTATCTTCTAAAGTTTCAATCAAAGTACCATCGCTATTGTAGAATGCTTCGGCAACAATTCCTTGGTCAGTACCACAATCATCTTCTCTAACAATAACATCTTGAACAACGTCAACAAGTCTTCTTGTTAAATATCCAGCATCAGCTGTTTTTAAGGCCGTATCAACAGCACCTTTACGAGTACCATGAGTACCGATAAAGAATTCAGACACACTTAAGCCTTCACCAAATGATGATAAAATAGGGATTTCAACATAACCACCCGTTGGTTTCACCATAACGCCTCTAATACCAGCTAATTGAGTATATTGGTCAATCGAACCACGGGCTTTAGATTCAATCATCATCGCCATTGAAGAATTTGGATTATCTTTTAATTGCTGTTCAAGGTCAGCAGATATTTCATCTTTAGCCTCAAACCAAACATCGATAATGTTTTCATATCTTTCGCTATCAGTAATTAAACCACGTCTAAATTGTTTAGTAATTTGGTCAACTTTAGCTTGTGATTTTTCAATAACCTCTTTCTTAATTTTACTTTCTTGAACATCATCAATTGAAATACTAATACCTGAAAGAGTTGAATATTTAAAACCTAAATCTTTAATCGCATCAAGCATAGCTGACGTTTCCGTAGTTTGATAACGTTTATAAATCTGGGAAATTATTTTACCAATTGGGCTTTTATTTAAAGCCTTTACAACTGGCATTTCTTTAATAATTTCTGGAATATTTTCGCCTGGTTTAATAAAATATTTTTCCGGAGTTACCTTCTCTATGTTTTCCGCACTACCATCATTAATATATTGGAAAGTTGCTGGGAAAACCGCATTAAAGATTAATTTACCAGGTGTTGTTACCAAATATCTATTCATATAACTATCTGGGAAAATTTTATGTTTAAATGATTTTACTGGTAAGGCAATACGTGTATGTAAAGTTACATCTCCACGTTTATAAGCATTAATCGCTTCATCACTATCTTTAAAGATGTGTCCTTCGCCTTTAGCTCCAGCTTTCTCCATAGTTAAATAATAATTACCTAGGACCATATCCTGTCTTGGGGTAACGATTGGTGACCCATCTTTTGGTGACAAGATATTATTAGCACCTAACATTAATATTCTTGCTTCGGCCTGCGCTTCTTCACTAATTGGAACGTGAACAGCCATTTGGTCGCCATCAAAGTCCGCATTAAACGCTTCACAAACTAATGGATGAAGACGAATACTTTTACCATCGATTAATTTTGGTTCAAACGCTTGAATACCTAATCTATGAAGTGTTGGGGCTCTATTAAGTAATACTGGGTGTTCTTTAATTTGTTCTTCAACAATATCCCAAACTCGTTCATCACCGTTTTCAATCATCCGTTTTGCCGCTTTAATGTTGCTAGCTATTTCTTTGGAAACAAGTCCATTAATAACATGTGGTTTAAATAACTCTAAAGCCATTTCTTTTGGAATACCACATTCGTACATTTTTAAACTTGGTCCAACAACGATAACTGAACGTCCTGAATAGTCAACACGTTTACCAAGTAAGTTTTGACGGAATCTTCCTTGTTTACCTTTAAGCATACTAGCTAAAGATTTTAAAGGACGATTTCCTGGTCCAGTAATATTTTTACCTCGGCGACCATTATCAAATAAAGCATCAACGGCTTCTTGAAGCATTCTCTTTTCATTTTGAATAATGATTGATGGTGCACCTAAATCGATTAATTTTTTTAAACGATTATTACGGTTAATAACTCTTCTATATAAATCATTTAAGTCAGAAGTTGCAAATCTTCCACCATCTAATTGAATCATTGGACGAAGTTCTGGTGGGATTACTGGAAGGGCTTCTAAAATCATCCATTCTGGACGGTTACCAGACTCTAAAAAGGCATCTAAAACATCTAATCTCTTAATTAAACGAATACGTTTTTGACTATTAGAATCTTTAATTTCTGCGATTTCCGCTTTAATTGCATCAACCTCTTTTTGCAGGTCAACTTGCTCTAAAAGCTCTTTAATCGCTTCAGCACCCATTCCAGCCCGAAAACTACTACCATACTGACTAGCATAATTACGATATTCTTTATCACTAATTGTTTGTTTTTTCTCAAGTGGTGCAGCTCCAGGGTCTAGGACCACATAAGACACAAAGTACAAAACTTCTTCTAGTTCTCTTGGTGACATGTCTAAAACTAGACCCATTCTTGAAGGCACACCTTTGAAAAACCAAATATGAGACACTGGGGTTGCAAGTTCAATATGCCCCATCCGTTCACGGCGCACTTTAGATTTTGTAACTTCAACACCACAGCGGTCACATATAATATTCTTATATCTTAATCTTTTATATTTACCACAGGCACATTCAAAATCTTTAGTTGGCCCAAATATTTTTTCACAGAAAAGACCATCTCGTTCAGGTTTTAAAGTTCGGTAATTCATTGTTTCAGCTTTTTTTACTTCACCATAAGACCAAGAACGAATTTTTTCTGGGGATGCGATGGCAATCCTTAATCCTTCAAAATTACTAGCATCCATTAATTATCATCCCCTTCCGGTTTTTCTAATTCTTCATCTATTTCAGAATCTTCATCAGCATCTTCATCATTAAAAGCACTTTCTAATTCTGCACTTAATTCTTCATCATTTTTCTTTTTAGCTTCTTCTTTAGCTTTTAAAATTTCACTTTCTAAATCTGAAGTTGTAACATAAGTTTCTTTTTCGGCTTCTTCTAAATCTTTAAGTTCAACATATTTGCCTTCTTTATTTAGAACAGTAATATCTAAACCTAAAGCTTGGAACTCTTTGATAACAACCTTGAAACTTTCTGGTACGCCTGGCGCGGTTAATTCTTCACCTTTAACTAACGCTTCATAGGCTTTAACTCTACCTGTTACATCATCTGATTTAATTGTCATCATCTCTTGTAAGATATGTGCAGCTCCATAAGCGTATAAAGCCCAAACTTCCATTTCACCAAATCTTTGACCACCAAATTGAGCTTTACCGCCAAGTGGTTGCTGGGTTACTAGTGAATAAGGACCGGTTGAGCGAGCATGTAATTTATCATCAACCATATGGTCTAATTTAATCATATACATTACGCCAACACTAATACGGTTGTCAAATGGTTCACCAGTTCTTCCATCATATAAAACCATTTTCCCATCTGTTGGTAAACCAGCTTCATCTAATGCATCGATAATTTCCTCACGATTAGCACCGTCAAAGACTGGCGTTGCCATATAAACGTTTAAATTTTTGGCTGCCATACCTAAATGAAGTTCGAGAATCTGTCCGATATTCATACGAGACGGCACACCTAGTGGGTTAAGTAAAACGTCAACTGGCGTTCCATCTTCCATATATGGCATATCTTCTTCTGGTAAAACAAGTGAAATAACACCTTTATTACCATGACGACCAGCAATTTTGTCACCAACAGTTATTTTCCTTTTCTGAATGATAAAGACTCTAATTTTCTTTGATACACCAGCTGGCAGTTCATCACCGTTTTCTTTAGTTAGAATTTGGATATCATGAACAATACCGCCACCACCATGTTGAACACGTAATGAAGTATCACGAACTTCTCTAGTTTTTTCGCCAAAAATCGCATGTAATAATTTTTCTTCACTAGTAAGTTCAGCCATACCTTTAGGCGTTACTTTACCAACTAATATATCATCATCTTTAACTTCTGTACCGATGCGAACAATACCATTTTCATCAAGGTTTTTCCGAGCTTCTTCACTAACATTAGGAATATCACGAGTAAATTCTTCAGCACCTAATTTTGTATCACGGCACTCGATATCATAACTTTTAATATGAATTGAGGTATAAGCATCATCTTTAACCAATTTTTCATTTAAAACAACCGCATCTTCATAGTTGTATCCTTCAAAGTTAACAAAAGCTACAGTAACATTCTTACCTAAAGCCATTTCTCCTTGGTTAGTACTAGGTCCATCAGCAATAACCATATCTTTAACAACTTTATCGCCTTTCTTAACAATTGGAATTTGATGATAACAAGTATAAGCATTACTACCTTCAAACTCGTCTAAATAATAAGTATCAGTACCTTTTTTATTTTTAACGATAATTTTTTTCGCGTCAACATAATCAACAACACCATCAGCTTTTGCTAAAATGACTGCTCCCGAATCTTTAGCCGCAATTGCTTCAATACCCGTACCTACAAGTGGTGCTTCAGCACGAAGTAGCGGGATAGCTTGACGTTGCATGTTGGCTCCCATAAGGGCTCTCTTACCATCATCGTGTTCAAGGAATGGAATACCACTAGTTGTAATTGAAATAACTTGTTGTGGTGAAACATCCATATAATCAACTTTATCTTTAGCTACCATTAAGTTATCAGCTTGATAACGCACCGGAACTCTTTCTTCAGTAATAACTTCATTTTCAGTTTTGACAGTTGCTGGTGCGATATAATATTCAAGTTCTTCATCAGCCGTCATATAAACAATTTCATCAGTTAAATGACTGTTATTAACTTTACGGTAAGGTGTCATAATGAAACCATACTCATCGATTTTCGCATAACTAGCAAGTGATGTAATAAGACCGATATTTGGTCCTTCTGGAGATTCAACCGGGCAAAGACGTCCATAATGTGATGGATTAACGTCACGAACTTCCATTCCGGCTCTATCACGAGAAAGCCCTCCTGGTCCAAGTGAAGATAAACGACGTTTATTTGTAAGTTCCGCAATTGGATTGACTTGGTCTAGGAATTGTGATAGCTGACTGCTACCAAAGAACTCTTTAATTGCCGCCGTAAGTGGTCTAATATTAATTAAACTCTTTGGAGTTACATCGTTAACATCTTGAGTACTCATTTTATCTCTGATATTACGTTCAATTCTACTAATACCAATTCTAAATTGATTTTGAAGTAGTTCTCCTACTTGTTTTACTCTTCGGTTTGATAAATGGTCGATTTCATCAAATGAACCAATACCTTCATGTAAATTTAAGTAATAAGAAACTGTTGCATAAATATCAGAAATAGTAAGTCTTTTTATTTCTAAATCTTGGTCATTACCAATAATTTTAACAATTTTATCTGGATTGTTTTTCGAATACACTTTCACCATTTGGACTTCATTATAAGTATCCAAATCACCATTGATTAAAGCTTCACTTTTACCATAGCCTTCTTTAAATAATGGTTTTAATTTTTCTAAAACCTCTTTAGTTACCACTGTCCCTTCAGCTGCAACGATTTCGCCATTAACGGTAATATTTTCAGCTAAAGTACATCCATATAAACGATTGATAACATTTAATTTTTTATTAAATTTATAACGGCCAACTTTAGCTAAATCATATCGGAAAGCATCGAAAAATCTCGTGATTAACTGGTTTTTCGCACTTTCTAAAGTAGAAGGCTCTCCTGGTCTTAATTTTGAATGAATATCAATTAATGATTCATCAGTATTTTTGTTAGTATCTTTTTCAATGGTTTTGATAATGTAATCATCTTCCCCAAATAAAGAAATAATATCTTCATCACTAGATAGACCAACAGCTCTTAAAAGCGTTGTAATTGGTACTTTACGCGTCCGGTCAATTCTTACATACACAACACCTCTGGCATCAGTTTCATACTCAAGCCAAGTTCCGTGTGATGGAATTATCTGTGACGCGATAGTAATACGCCCATTTTTCTTGTCAACCTCTTTACTAAAGTAAACAGATGGTGACCTTACTAATTGTGAAACAATTGCTCTTTCTGCACCATTGATGACAAATGACCCACTTTCGGTCATAAGTGGCATATCACCTAAATAAATTTCTTGTTCTTTAACTTCCCCTGTCTCAACGTTAAACAGTCTGGCTTCAACACGAAGTGGGGCTGCATAAGTCGAATTTTTCTCTTTACACTGCTTAATTGTATAGCGTGGTTCTTCAAAAACATATTCGCCAAATTCAAGCGATAAATTTCCAGTAAAACTTTCTACTGGAAAAATATCATCGAACACTTCTTTAATACCTTCGGTTAAAAACCATTCATACGATTTTTTCTGAATTTCTAACAAATTAGATAATTCTATCGCATTTTTTGTTTTAGCGTAGCTTCTTCTTTCACGTTTGTCATTAATTTTTTTAATTGTATAAGCCAATTTCTCACCCCTATAGACTAATTTTTGTGTGTCCATATACCGAAAAAAGTATATGCCGCCAATATATAATTATAAACATTTAGTCGCAACTTGTCAACGCTTTTTACACATAATTATATAAAAACCTTTATTTTTTGTTACAAGTTTCACCTCATAACTTTCAGCCAATCTTTTCATAACTGTTTTCGCGCCTTGGTCTTTATGAATAACAAACCAAAGTTCACCATCTTCTTTTAAATAATCAAAGGCTCCTTGTAAAATTCCATATAGAATATGTTTGCCCGCTCTAACCGGCGGATTAGTAACAATATAATCATATTTTTTATCGATGTTTTCATACATATCACTAACAAACACATTAGCCTTTCTATGATTAAGCTGTAAATTTTTAGTAGTTAAACTCAAACTTCTTTGATTAATATCAGTCATATCAATGTTTCCATTTTCGGCTAAAATAATACCAATTGGGCCATATCCACAACCTAAATCTAAAATATCACCACTAACATCCGGTAAATTTTCTAATAAAGTTCTTGTGCCAAAATCCAAGCCTTTTTTAGAAAAGACATTGTTATCAGTTATAAACTTATAACTACTACCTCTAACATTTACATAGATTATTTGTTCATGACTAGGCTGGTAGTCATTCGTAAAATAATGTGCCATAACATCCCTCTTTTTATAAACAGCTAAAGCCCGCACTTACGTGCAGGCTTATATTTATAATTATTTTAATTCTACAGTTGCGCCAGCTTCTTCAAATTTAGCTTTTAATTCATTAGCTTCATCGCTTGAAACGTTTTCTTTAATGTTACCACCGTTATCAGCTAAATCTTTAGCTTCTTTTAAACCTAAACCAGTAATATCTCTTACTAATTTAATTACTGGAATTTTGTTAGGACCAGCACTTGTTAAAACAACGTTAACAGTACTAGGGCCACTAGCTTCTTCACTAGCTGCTGGAGCAGCTGCTACAGCAACAGCGCTTGGGTCAACACCAAATTCTTCTTTCATAGCTTCTACTAATTCCATAACTTCTAACATATTCATTTCTTTTAAGCCAGCGATAAATTCATCTTTATTAATTTTTGCCATTTAAATCATTCCTTTCTAATTTTCTTGTTTTTCTAAATCTTGTCTATACAAATCTAAAGCGATAGATAAACTCTTTAGTGGATAAATCATACCACTTGCAAGCATTGTAAGAATACCTTCTCTTGATGGTAATGCTGATAATTCTTTTAATTTAGCTTCATCAGCAATTTCTCCTTCAACAATACCAACTTTAAGGACTAATGCTGGATGTTTTTTCGCAAAATCACTTAATACTTTGATTGGCGCTACTGCATCAGTACCAAAAGCCATTGCTTTAGGACCAACAAGTTCGCTATCTAAATCAATTTTTAAAGTATCAAAAGCTCTTTTAACTAAAGTGTTTTTATAAATTTTAAATTCTGAATCAGTGTCTCTAAGTAGTCTACGAAGTTCGCCAGTTTCTTCAGCTGTTAAGCCTTGATATTCAAAGAAAACAACTGAACTAGCTTTCTCGGTTTTTTCACTAATTTCACTAATGATTTCTTGTTTTTTATCTAATATTTTTTGATTAGCCACTTCTTCGCACCTCCCTTTTAAATGTGCCGCAAATAAAAGCCCTGTCACATAGACAAGGCGAAAGATTTAAAATCCTCGGTAGGAAATTAAGTTTGTTAACAAACACCTACTGTCTACGGCTTTTTCACAAATTAATTATAACATACCTAGTTTTAAAAGTCAAAACTATTTACATCAATTTTAATTCCAGGACCCATAGTTGAAGATATAGAAATATTTTTAACATAAGTTCCTTTAACTACTGAAGGTTTAGACTTAACGATTAATGTTACAAATGCTACTAAATTTTCAAGTAAATCTGCTTCACTAAATGAAGTTTTACCGATTAACGCATGAACATTACCAAATGAGTCTGTTCTATACTCAACGCGTCCTTTCTTTATTTCTTCAACTGCTTTTTTTGTATCTACTGTAACAGTTCCAGTTTTAGGGTTTGGCATTAAACCTTTTGGTCCAAGTACTCTACCAAGTTTACCTAAAGCTGGCATCATATCTGGAGTAGCTACGATTGTATCAAAATCAAACCAATTTTCATTCGCAATTTTATCTAGCATATCAGTATCACCAACGTAGTCAGCACCAGCTTCTTTAGCTGCTTTAGCAGCATCTCCTTTAGCGATAACTAATACTTTTTTAGTTTTTCCAGTTCCTTTTGGAAGTAAAGCTGCACCTCTTAACTGTTGGTCGGCTTTTCTAGTATCTAAATTTAAATTCATTGCGATTTCAACTGAAGCATCAAAACTAGTTACTGAAGTTTCTTTTACTAATTTAACCGCTTCTTCTTTTGTATAAAGTTTGTGTTTTTCTACTTTTTTAGCAGCTTCAACATACTTTTTACCTTTTTTCATTTTAATTCCTCCTTATGTGGTGTTTGGTGGAAAGCGGATAGTTTCCTCCCACATAGGTAATACCTATGTTTTATGATTTATGCTTATTTTTCTACTTCTACGCCCATATTAATTGCTGTACCTTCAACAATTTTGATTGCATCTTCTAAAGTATAGCAATTTAAATCTGGCATTTTTATTTCGGCAATTTCTTTTATTTGGTCTGCTGTAAGCTTACCAACAATTTCGTTCTTACCTTTAACTGAACCTTTATTAATTTTGCACATTTTTTTAATTAAAAATGGAGTTGGTGGAGTTTTTACTACAAAGTCAAAAGTTCTATCTTCATAAATAGTAATTTCAACTGGTAGAATATCCCCCATTTTATCTTTAGTTGCATCGTTATATTTTGTACAAAATTCACCTAAATTAATTCCTGCAGGTCCTAAAACTGTACCAACTGGTGGGGCTGGAGTTGCTTTACCAGCAGGGATTTGAATTTTTATTTTCTTTGCGACTTTTGCCACGAAAAACACCTCCTAAATATTTTTTCGATGGTTAGTGGTAATAATGATTATCCGCACATCAATCTCCCACTAAAAACTATATAAAAACATATAGCTACTTAATAATAGCACATTTTAATTTAAATGTAAACTTTTTCTTTATCATTTTATTAAAAACACTTATACTTTATAACTTATAAAAGAAGAAAAAAGATAAATTTATCGCTAAACTTATCTTTCTACTCTTCTTTAGTGTCACTGTTATTTGTTAGTTCTGAACTATCGCTATTTAATTGTTTTTCTTTTTTTAAGTTAAAGTATTTTATAATTGCGTAAATGAATAAAACAAGGGTTGCCACGCTATAAATAAGTGAAACAATGACCTGAATATCATCTGGCAAGATTGATGTTGTACTTGTTTCATTATTAACCGTTACCGAAACATCGCCAGTTAAAATAAGACAAATGATTAAAAGCCACCCGACTATTTTATTTATCGCAAGTTTACCTAGTAAATAAATATTGGCAATTGGAATAAAGGCCATTGGTGTTCCTTTACCATAAATAAGTTTGTTAAGCTTATTTAAAAATATACCAACAATAACATAAATAGCAATCAAAATAACAAAGAATAAAAGTAAAGCTACTACTGAAGTCCCGATAATAGTTTCTAATGAACTCTCCACAAACACACCTCCTACTAAAGTTATATTACTAACTTACCATAATTATATAATAATAGTCATTTTAAAGCAAGAAAAAACATCAATAAATGATGCCTATTACAACATTTCAATATCATTATTTTTTACTGAATTATCATCTGTTTTATTATTTACATCAACTGTCACTTGGTCTTGGCTTAAACTATCATTTCCTTGTTTAGTTTTTATACTATTTTTTAATTTAAAGTATTTTATAATCGCATATATAAACAAGACTAAAACAATCGCATAATAAATAAAAACTATTATAGTCATAAAAGCGTGCAAAAGGCCATTTGCTGTATTATCAATTAAAACACATCCCCACATTATAAAATATGTAATAATTAAAGCTAATCCACCTATTTTATTCAATGTAAGTTTACCTAGTAAATAAACATTAGCAATTGGAATAAAGGCCATCGGCGTTCCTTTTCCATAAATAAGTTTATTAAGTTTATTTAAAAATATAGCAGCTGCAACATAAATAGCAGCTCCAATAATCATACCAATAAAAAAATATATAAACATTATAAAGAAATAATCTCCAAAAGTTCTATCTACCACTAAAGCACCTCCTATAAAATTTCAATATCATTATTTTGATTGTTCATTTTATTATTCATACTATTTAAATTATCATTTTGATTATTAGTAATTGTCTTCTCACTATATTTTCTTTCCTTCTTTAATTCAAAATATTTAACCATTAAATAAATAAGTAAGCCAAAAATTGCAATGTTACAAATGCTATCAATATAATTAGTAACATTTACAAAAGTATTTAAATCAATATTATTTTCTAGTGTATTTATATATACAATCATACCAATAGAAGACAAAACTTTTCCAATACACAGCAATATTCCTACTAATTTATTTATCATTAATTTGCCAAGTAAATAATAATTGACAAATGGTATAAAAGCAATTAATAGTTTTTTATTAAAAACTAATTTACTATATTTATTTAAAAATATTCCAATTAACAAATAAACAAGTAACGCAAATAATACCATTAATAAATACGTAACATAAATAAAAGCGCCAATAAAATTAGCAATAATTTCAAGCCCTTCCATAACTTCACTCTCCTACTATTACATAAATTATATAATAATTACTATTTTAAAGCAAGAAAAAAACATCATTAAATGATGCCTATGCTTTATTAATTTGTGATAATTTAAGTTCAACAACTGTTTCTTGACCGAATAAATCAAGGGTTACTTCTAATGTTGCATTAGCCACATCAACTGATTTAATTTTACCATACATACCACTAAATGGTCCATCGACAACTTTAACGCTTTCGCCTTCTTTTAAGTCACTATTTAAATCAAGTCTGCTCATACCCATTGAACCTAATATTCTATCTACTTCTTCAGGCGTTAATGGGAATGGTTTAGCTCCTTTACCAGAAGAACCAATAAAGCCTGTAACACCAGGAGTATTACGAACGACAAACCAAGCTTCATCAGTCATAATCATTTCCACTAAAATATAACCCGGAAACATTTTTTTAACTTTTTCTTTACCATCTTCATTTATTTCTTTTTGTTCAGGAACGACAACTCTTAAAATATAGTCTTCCATCCCTGTTGATGTTGCCCGCATTTCTAATCTTTCTTTAACTTTATCTTCATGTCCAGAATAAGTGTTAACTACATACCATTCTTTTTGCATTATAAGTTCTCCTCGGCTAAAGTTCTAATTCCAGCAATAATAAAGTCTGAAGCAACAAAGAAAGCGGCAAAAACTACAACACAAACTAAAACGGCAACGGAATATTTAATCATTTCTTTTTTCTTTGGCCATCTAACACGGCCCATTTCTTTTTTTACCCCAGCTAAAAAGCCTGCGATTTTTTTCATAAGTTCACCTCAAATTTTTCCTAAATAAAAAACACTTGCTTTTGTGTTACCTATATATTAGCACACTTTCTTTAAAATAGCAAGCATTTTTAATTATTTTAATTACCTTTATGAAGTTTAAACTTGACACTTAATTTATCAGTAACCATATTTAAGCCTAATATATAAATCATATTCGCTGCCAATGATAAGTAAATACTTTCAGCAAAGTTTCCAAAATTAGGCACTACGTTGCCAGTTAATATTAATAATAAATACATAATAAGGCGGTAAACTATAATTATAATTAAAGCCATCACCATAACATTAATATGATTATTAGCTAGAATTAAATTAATTTTAGTAATGAAATAACCAATTATTAAGAATAAAAAGCCATGAACAATGATGGTATCCATATAAATAATATCATAAAGAATACCGGTAATAAAACAGTATTTATAATAACTAAATTTATCATTAATTAAAAACGGATAAATAGCAATTAAGCTCATTAAAACAAATAATGGTGAAAAAAAGCTATAAACCGAGATAAAATTAGAAAAGATGCCTTCAAAAATAAAAGAAAACGTCAGCAAACATATAATAACAATACTTTTCTTATTCATTAGCTATCTTTCCTTTTCAAAACAGTCAAATAATCAAGGCTATCAAAATCAACCGCACTTTTAACTTCGGCAACTTTTGATAAATCAAAATGGTCGGTTGTAACTTCTGTTACCGTACCAATTAAAAGACCACTTGGAAAATCATTACCCATACCAGTTGTTACCACGTTTGCGCCTTCTGGAATATCGACGTTTTCACTAATACCTTCAACAGTATAAGTATTAGTACTATCATCATAATTTGAAATAAGACCATAAACATATGTATCATTAATACTTATTTTGACACTTATTTTATCACTCATATTTTCGTTAGATAAAAGTTTTACTGTACTATTTGAGTTGCTTGTTTTTGTAACTGTTCCAACTAAACCATCATTATTTATAACCGCCATACCTTTTTCAATACCATCTTTTTTACCTTTATCAATTGTTACTTCATTATACCAATATCCAATATTGCGGTGAACAATCGTCGCGTTTTTATAAACCATATCACTTAAAACAGTATTTAATTCTAGTTGCTTTTTTAATTTTTCAATTTCTTCGGTTAAATTTTCATTTTCCGCTACGACTCTATCAATTTGCTCCTCTTTATTTTTTAGTTCTTGATATTTTTCATAAATATTATTTTTTTCCGTACTTTCGTTAATTAAATTTTTGACAAAATTAACCGGAGCTTCAACAATTTGGACTACTAAAGTGCCAGCATCTTTAATAATTTGTTCAGGAATACTTAAATTTCGGTCTTTATTTAAAGACACTGATAAAACAATTAATAAAATTGCTAAAATGATAATTATTAAAATAAGTAAATATCGTTTGTCAAACTTTCTATTTTGATACATAATTAACCACCTATATAATTATAATATATTTTTTTCGGAAAACCAACTAAATTTTGTCATTTTCTTTAAAACTATAATAATTATCACCACCAATAATAATGTGGTCGACAATTTCAATGCCTAAAAGTTCACCAACTTTTTTTAAATTTTGGGTGATTACCTCATCATCTTTAGATGGGGCAACATCACCACCAGGATGATTATGAATACAAATAATGCCCACCGCATTTAACAAATAAGCTTCTTTAAAAACATCTCTTGGATGTACCATACTATAGTTAACAGTTCCAATAAATAAAAGTTTTTCACCGATAACTTTTTTCTGACTATTTAAATATAAGCAATAAAAATGTTCTTGGTCTAAATCAGTTAAATGTTTATAATAATCAACCACTATTTGTGGATGAATTAATTTGACTTTTAAGATTTCCCTTCTCTTTTGATTAATTCTTCTAGCCAGCTCTAAAACAGCTAAAAGGTCACATGCTTTAGCTTCACCAATTCCTTTAATTTTTAAAAGTTCAGGTAAACTTAAATTATTTAAATTGCTTAACCCACCAGCATAATTAATTATTTGACCGGCAAGTTCTTTAGCTGAAACATTATTTGTGCCTGTTTTTAAAATAATTGCTAGCAGTTCTTCATCGCTTAAACTACTGCTACCTTTACTAATTAACCGTTCTCTCGGCCGGTCAATTTTGGGAATTTCTTTAATTTTGATACTCACCATTTACCATCTCCTCATATTTAGCTAATACTTGATTACAAATGGCACCAATGGCATTTTCATCTTCTGTATTGGCTAGTAATTCATCATATTGACCTAAAACAACTAAAAATTCTTCATTATCAGTTATTTTGGTCTCTATATAAATATCATAGCCTTTTTTTTGAAAAAATCCTGCTAATTTTTCAATATTTTTTTTATTTTTGCTAATTCCAATGTAAGTATGGTACTGATTGTCCTCAACATTATAGATATAATGCTGAAAATTCTTCATCCCCTCTTCCATCGCTTCTTTATCAGAATAAACTCCTCTTTGGAGGTAATAAATTTCTTCAGCATTCTTGGAAACAGTAATACTATCAATATCATTATAACTATTAATAATTAAATATGATAAAAGTGCGCCTATACATAAGGATAAAATAACTGGAAATAAATATTTTTTCATAATCTTCACCATTTTCAATTATAAGTTATTTTTTATAAAAATTATGTCAAAAAAACTAGCTTTTTAGCTAGTAAATAAAAATAATTTAGGCCAGAATATTAAAATGATACTTAAAGTAATTAAAATAACAAAACATAAAATATATTTATTTAATTTAAACTTATTTAATATAAAGTCAAGGATAAATATTAAGAATAAATCCAAAATAACGATAACGAGAAAATATAAAATATAATATATATTGCTTAAACTATTAATTTGTAAAATAAGGTCAAGTATATGTGGATAGCCTTTAGCCGCGTTAACAAAGATAAGGCCAAATAAAAGTCCAAAAATTAGGCCAAAAACAAGTGTCCAAATTTTTTGATGTTTAAAGATAAATGTTTCTAATTTATTATCCTTTTTATTATCAAGTTTTTTAATGAAACGATTTAAAGCAAAAGCAGAAACTATAATCGCACTAGCCGCAATAACGGTTTTTACTACTGTTTGAATTAAATTATTAAAAGTTAAAACATCAAAGATTAATAAACCATATACAATGAACATAACTGATAAAATAGTTAAAGCCAAAGTCTTTTTATATTTACCAGCAAGCATTATTAAAATAACTGTAAAGAAAACTGCAAATAAATTATTTAAAGTAAAGGTATCAGCAAGCGCTAATAAAATAGTATTAAGCCATGTATTTTGCGTAATATCAGTCTCACCAATTATTGGTATTACTAAAGAGTTGTTATCAGCTGTTTTATTTACTTTTTCATCGTTTTGGACAGCTTTAACTGTATCACCAGGCATTTTCTTTAAACTGGCATCGATGGCTTTTAAAATTTCCGTACCGGTTTCTTCTTGAAAACCATTAAACGTTTTTTCACCAATAACTGTATACGGAACGCTTTCACCTTTATCACCAAGTTCATCTTTAACATCCATCATAAATTCGGCATTTTTACTATCATGCCAAACTTCGTATTCATGAACTTCAACATTACCATGATACTGTCTAACCATTATATCTAAAAACTCCCATTCTTGATGACAGTAAGCACATTCCTCGCCATAAAACAAATAAACATCTAATGTTTCGGCATGAACGCTAAATGGTAAAAATAAAAATATTAAAAATATAACTATTTTTTTAACTGTTGATAACATCTTTCAAATCCTTTCAAAAATTCTTTTATTTCTTCTTCGGTTGTTATCCTAGACAAACTTATACGAACACTACTTTTTGCTTTAGCATCATCATTAGTAACGGCATAAACCGCTCTGGAAGCGACTCCAGTTGCACAAGCACTTTGAGTAGAAATATAAATATCATAAGCTTCTAAAGCATGCATTAAGGTCTCGGGTTTAACATTAATTAAGCTAATATTTAAAATATGCGGAATAGAATTTGGGGTACTATTAATAAAAACATCTGGATAATCTTTAAGGCGGTCTTTTAAATATTTATTTAAAGCACTTATTTTTAAAATATCATTATTAATATTTTCATAAGCCAGCCTTAAGGCTTTTGCCATAGAAGCAATTAAAGGGGCGGCTGGCGTGCCACTACGGTAGATAGTTGTGCTTTTCCCCCCGCTAATTAAAGGTGTTAACTCGGTACTTTCTTTTTTAATTAAAGCTCCAATCCCTTTAGGTCCAAAAAACTTATGGGCGGCAAAACTTACTAAATCAACATCAGTTAAATCAATATTTATTTTACCAATAGCCTGGGTCATATCGCTATGAAAAATAGTTTTAGGGTATTTTTTGATAATTTTTCCGATTTCTTCAATTGGCTGTTTTATACCAGTTTCGCTATTAACCGCACTTATGGTAACTAATGCTACTTCATTATTAAGCATGGTCTCTAAAGCATTAACATCAACAATGCCATTAATTAATGGCACATATTTAACGATATAACCATGTTTTTCCATATAAGAAAGTGGCCCATAAATAGATGAATGTTCAAGGTTAGTGGTAATAATTATTTTCCCCCTATTTTCATAGTACTCTATTCCTTTAATCGCTAAATTATTAGCTTCGCTTGCTCCTGACGTATAAATAATTTCATGAGGTTTTACGTTTAAAATTTTACTAATTTGATTAGTACTCGCATCAATTAATTTTTTTGTTTCTAATCCTAACTTATGTAAAGAATTAGGGTTACCCACTAAACTAGATGCTTTTACATATGTATCTAAAACACTTTCTAAAACTGGCGTTGTTGCACTGTAATCTAAATAAACCACTTATATCACCTACTTCCTCATCATTATAGCACCTTTACTATAAAATAAGCAAGAATTTTAATAAATACATTGACAGTAATATTAAAAATATGTTATCATGTATATGAATGAAGGAAACTTCATATTATAAAAAAGGAACACTTAACATTTCCTGGTTGAGTGTAGCCGTATAATAATACATTGCGCCACCTAATCACAGATGTGTTAGGTGGCATCTTTCTATTTAAAAAGTAATATAAATACTAAAATAAATAGAAGGAGAATTATAACATAAAAAGATTTTTCTCTTTTTGTCATAAACATCGCCTCCCTTCTTTTGAAGTTTGGCTACCACCCAACTGTTAAGTATTCCTGGGTTAATTATATCCGATTTGTTTATCATTGTCAATGATTATTTGCTTATTTGTATTATTTTAATAAATACATTGACAGTAATATTAAA
>CALVRT010000005.1 GCA_944358735.1 uncultured Bacilli bacterium
GCATTTGTATTTTCCAAGTTATTTAATATTACTAAATGAAGTAAATCAGTATAGTCCCTAATATTTCCATTTTTAGCAAGTTCTGGATTGCTTTCTCTCCATTCTTTTGCTGTCATACCAAATAGTGCTACATTTAAAACATCAGCTTCTTCGGCATAAACAAATTTCTTTTGTGCATCTGTAAGTGTTGGAACTATATAAGCCTTAACGGCATCTGTATGAACTACATAATTTAACTTTGCTAATATTCTGTTGGCTTGCCAATCTATCTTTTCTTGATATGCTTCATTTGCTTTTAATCTTTCAAATTCAGTTATTAAATATAATTTAAACTCTGGTGATAGCCAGCTTGCAAATTCAAAAGCAATATCTGGATGAGCAAAAGTTCCTATACTATATCTTCCACCTTTTGAAATAATACCTATAGCGTTAGTTCTTTTTATCCATTGTGTTGGTGACATGGCAAATGAGTTTCTACCATACTCAGTTTTAATTTGGTCGAATTCGACCAAATTAAAATCTTGGTTATGGATTTCTTCCCACAATCCAATATAATCTATAGTATTAATTCTTCTTAACCAGTTCTTTACTGTAAAAGATGGATCACTTGAATTTTGATACCTTGCTAAGTCCGTTAATGAAATATAATTAGCATTTCCTACTCTTAATATTCCCACTTTATTTTCTTTAACGACTATTTCTGTTGTTACTAAATCTTTTTTCAATAATTATTACCTCCATTCTATTAAATTTAAAAGGTGTCAACAAATTAAATACTTGTTCACACCTTCATTTTACTACATATTTTTAATGGTTGGTGGACATTTCATAAAAATCCGAACCAATTTTTAATTTTATTAATATTGATTTTTCTCTTTGTTTATGCGTTCTTTCCACAACATTGTTTATATTTTTTTCCCGAACCACATGTTCATCCTTTTGTAGTATTATTTGTACTATATAAAACTATTTGTATTATATGTTTTTAAAGGGTTGAACGGTTCTGGTAAGGTTAAGTATATATAGTATTATTTGATACTATTTTTACTATGTGTTTTCTTCTCAATGAACACAAAATGCACACAATGTGTTCATTCGTTCTCTAATATTATTTTTTATTCCTTATTTCTTATTATTGCTCTCTTTCTGTAATAATATTTAAATCCAATAGTATAATGGAGATAAATGAAAGGAACCTATAATAACCTCTTTCATTAAAATCAATTTCTTGTTTATCAAATACTTTTAAAAATATAGGTGATAAATTATCTATGTTATATTCTTTAATATCTAATTCTATTAAAACTTTATGCATTTGATTTACCGCTTTCATCAATGAATAACGATTGATTTTATTTATTTTATAATCTTTGTCTTTAACATATTGTTTCAATTCTCTATTTTTTATGATAGTTGTCTTATCATCAAAAGATGAAATAATATATGATTCAACACTGGGATAACTTAAAAGTAAAATTCCATTAGTACCATCCAAATTATTTGTAGAACCACCCAGTTTTTGTAATAATTCTCTAGTCGTTTTTATTGAATTAGATTCCCAATCTCTATCCCAAACAAAATATACATTTATATTTCTAATATCTATTCCATATTCAGTATATAGAGATTTATATATTTCGTTTAAATAATTCTGATCTTTTTTTATTGTTGATATATTTGAATTTTTAGCATTTATAACAATTACTCTTGAATTTTCATTCCCCTTCATTACAAATTCATCATAATTTTTAAAATTTTGCTGATTTCTTGACCTTTCTATATAATTATAATGTAAAATTTTTCTAAATATCTGTTTAAATAACGCAAATTCATCTCGTGCACCCTCTACAATTATTAGAACTGTTCCTATATTTCTTTTTAAATTAATCTTTAAAGATTTTGTTGTAGTGTGGCATTCCATCAAAAACTCCATTTAAATACATTTTTTCAGTATTTTGTGCTTCTCTAGGCATCTCTTCTGAAAATCTTTTTAATATTGTTCCTTTATTTGCTTTAAATGTAACAGAATAAATTTGATCTGGTCGAATAATAGTATTATTTAAGATATTTGTAGAATGTGATGTGAATATTAATTGTGAATTTTTAGAATAGTGATTGAAATATTTAATCATACACTCTTCTAATTCATTATGAAATCCGCTACTAAATTCATCAATAATTAACATACATTCATTATTAATTGCATGAATAAAAGCTGGTAGCAATTGTATCAAAGTAAGATTACCAGTTGATTCAAAAGCCTCAGGAATATAAATATTAGTACCTTCTTTTTTAAAAGAAACAAATTTCATATTATCATTTGATTTAACATTAAACATTCCATCTTGATTATGGGTTTCTGTTTCATAATTAATTTCTTGTTTATAATTAATTTTTTTGAAGAAATCATTTATAGTTTTTGTTCCACGTTCATTTAAATATTCATGTGCAAGTAAACTACTATTGTTATAAGTAAAAATTTGACGATTATAACAATTCATATATACTGAATTTTTCAAAAATTCAAACCATTTATTAATTATTTTATCTTCATAAAAGTGTGTGTCGAAATAAATTCGTCTTAAAAACAAAAGTTTATCTGTCAAATCATTATATGTTTTGGTTTCATTATAACTAAATTGTGCAGTATTTCCTAATCTATCAATTATTATTTTATCACCTAATTGTAATTTTTCTTTAACAATTTTATTTATACCAATCTCTAGTTCATAATTAATATCTACATTTTCTATCAAAAAAGAATATTTTAAATTATAGGTTTCCTTTTTTGTATAAAAACTTTTATTTAGCAAAAAATCTACATCTTTATTTCCAAACAACAAATCTAAAAGAAATGTAATAGATTTTAAAATTTGTGTTTTACCAGATGCATTTTCACCTACAAATAGAGCACCTTTTAAAATTCTGTTGTCACCTACATTTTCATTTTCCAAAAATTTGTAATTTGTTGCTCCAAAATCTATACTAGTTTCTTTAGTAAATGTTTTAAAGTTATTCAAAGTTATTTTTTTTAACATATAAATCTTCCTTTCATTTATATTATATCACACGAAAGTAAAAAGTTTACATTTTTTTAATATTTAATGTAATTTTTTTACATTATAATTGGTTTTATTTAAATGTCAAGATGTTTGCTCATTTTTATTCAAAATAATTGTAAGTTATATCTTCTATCGTTGATGATTTTAATTGCTTTTCAAATAATTCAGTAGCTTTTTTTCTATTTTCATCCGAACTAGAAATATAATAGTTTTCTGTTGTCTCGATTCTGGAATGTCCTAATATTTGGGCAACGTCTTTTATTTCAGCACCATTTCTTAAAGATTTAGTTGCAAAACTTCCTCTTAAATCATAAAATCTACAATTCTTTATTCCTAATTCTTCTCTTATAACTTTAAACGGATATCTTATTACATCCGTTCCTTTAAAGATGCCAGTTTTATCCACAAAAACTAAATCTATATTTTTCCTATTTTTTGACCTATGTTTAATTTCTATTATTCTAAATTCTATTATCTTTCCATATTTGTTTTCAACTGGTTCTAAATAATATTCGTGATATTTTGTTTTATATCTTTTTCTATTTTTCTCTTGATATTTTTTATAATTTATTAGTATTTTTAACAAAGTATCACAAATATAAACTTCCCTAGTACTGCCTTCTGTTTTTGTTGTTCCGAAAAACCATCTACCTTTTTCATCTTTATTCTTTGAATATATATTTTTATATATATTAATTTTTCTTTCCTTAAAATCAATATCATTCCATGTTAGTGCAAAAACCTCACCAGTTCTCATTCCAGTAAAACAGGCAGTTAAAAATGCACAGGTAAATGTTTTATTCTTTTTAAATCTTGTTAAAATTTTATTTATTTCTTCTATAGAATAAATATGATTTAATCTGTTTTTTTACTATTGATGACTGCATTCTTGATATAGATATTGTAACAGCTGGATTATATTCTAAATAACCATAATGATTAGTAGCAGCATTAAATGAACTTTTTATAACCTTCTGATAATTTCTTAATGCTGTTTTTGTTTTTACTTTTTCTGACATTCTAAGTAAAGCTTGGTTTATCATATATGATGTTATAAATCTTAACTCATATTTACCAAGTTCTTTTTTTATTGCACCTATTGATTCTTTATATCTTTTTGTTGTTGTATATTTATAATTAGCACCACAATAATCCTCAATCCAAAATTCCAAATATTCAGCATAAGTTTTATTATATGTATCTTTTATTCCTCCATTTAAATAATCTATCATCGCTTCATTTCCTGCTAGTAGTGCATCCCTCCTTGTTTTAAATCCTGATTTACTTATAAATTTTCTCTTTCCATTAATTTTAGGTATTTCAAACTTATATTGATATACTTTTCCTCTTTTTTCAATATTAACTTTCATAATTAATTTTCTCCTTTTTTATTTTTGCATTTTTTGAAACCACATACTTCTCTTAATTAATTTTCAATATCACCTTCTTTCAATAAAAAAAGTGCCAACATTTTGAATGTCAACACTTTGATTTTTAAAATATGTTTTAAATTCTCGTATGCCGCCAAGATATTAGGAGCATATATATTTATTTAATAAAAGAAAATGTTGCCACTTTTTTAAGTGCCAACATTCCTTGTTTTTATAGTATTTTTTTATCTTTTTTGATTTTTTTGCACACAAATTTTAAAAATTTGATTTTTTTAAATTTAGCGAAATGCTAGCAAATCCTTAGTTTATCGGTTCTTTAAACAGCAGTTTTTGTACTTAAGGCCCGAACCACATGGACATGGATCATTTCTTCCTATTTTCTTTACTTTTTTTGGAGTTTTTTTAGTTGTTGATTTATCTTCGTTTGTATGTGTTGCGCCTTTTACAACTTGTTTTCTTTCAACATTATGTTTAATTTCAGCTTTTAATAAATATATTGATGTATCTCTATCTATTTTTTGCATCATATCATCAAACAATTCGAATCCTTCAACAGTATATGCTTGAAGTGGATTAGTTTGAGCGTAACCTCTTAATCCTATTCCTTCTCTTAATTGCGCAAGTGTGCTTATATGGTCCATCCAATATGTATCAATAACTCTTAAGCTAATGGCTTTTTCAAACTCATCAGTTAGTTCTTTAGGAAGTTCACTAATTTTTTCTTCGTAGTCTTCTTTAACATGAGCATATATTATATCGATTACATTATCTGGATCTTTTTCTTTAATATCTTCTATACTTATTGATTGGCTTTTTAATAGATTTGTGTTAGTTGCTTCAATTATTTCACTTAAGTCATGATCTGTTAAATAACCTTCAGGTGCAATATGTGAATTAACTAAGTCAGAAATATGATTTTCAAAAGTTTTTAAAACTTCATCATGAATAGACTCATTATCTAAAATTTCATTACGTTTTTGATAAATAATTTCTCTTTGTTGATTCATTACATCATCATATTGTAATAATTGTTTTCTTATATCAAAGTTATTACCTTCAACTCTTTTTTGCGCGGTTTCTATAGATTTAGTAAACATTTTACTTCTGATTGCTTGATCTTCTTCCATACCTAAAGTTTGCATCATATTTTTAATTTTTTCAGTACCGAATCTAACCATGATTTCATCTTCCATAGAAACAAAGAATTGTGATAATCCAGGATCTCCTTGACGTCCAGAACGACCTCTTAATTGGTTATCAATACGGCGTGATTCATGTCTTTCAGTACCAATTACACATAAACCACCAAGTTCTTTTACACCCTTACCAAGTTTAATATCTGTACCACGACCAGCCATGTTTGTAGCAATTGTAACAGACCCTTTTTCTCCAGCCTTGGCAATTATTTCAGCTTCTCTAGCATGGTTTTTTGCATTTAATACTTCGTGTTTAATACCTTTTTTCTTTAACATTTCACTGATAATTTCATTTGTTTCAATTGCTATTGTACCTACTAATATTGGTTGACCTAATTTATGTTTTTCTTCAATTACTCTTAAAATTGCTTTAAATTTGCCTTTCATTGTAGGATAAACTAAATCTGGTAAATCTTCTCTAATAACAGGTTTATTAGTTGGAATTTGAATAACATACATGTTATAAATATTTCTAAATTCTTCTTCTTCTGTTTTAGCAGTACCAGTCATACCAGCTAGTTTTTTGTACATTCTGAATAAATTTTGGAAAGTAATTGTTGCTAGAGTTTTTGTTTCTTTTTGAATTTCTACACCTTCTTTTGCTTCGATAGCTTGATGTAGCCCTTCAGAAAATGCTCTACCTTTCATTAGACGACCAGTAAATTGATCGACAATAATTACTTCTCCTTCTTGAACAACATAATCAACATCATTTTTCATAGTGTAATTAGCTTTTAAAGCTTGATTAATGTGATGAACTAAAGCTGTATTTGCTAAATCATAAAGGTTGTTTACATGGAAAGTTTTTTCGGCTTTTTCACTTCCTTGATCTGTAAGGTTAGCAGTTTTAGTTTTTTCATCTATTGTGTAGTCTTCATTTTCTTTTAAACCTTTTACAAAATGATCAGCTTGAGTATATAGATTTGCTGATGATAATTGTCCACCAGAAATAATAAGTGGTGTTCTAGCTTCATCTATTAGTACTGAGTCAACTTCATCGATGATAGCAAAGTTATATCCACGGTTAACTCTATCTTCTTTTTTTACTACCATATTATCTCTTAGATAATCAAATCCTAATTCGTTATTAGTTGTATAAGTTATATCACAATTATATACTTCTTTTTTTTCTTTAGGAGAAAGTTCTCTTAAGTTTGTTCCTACTGTTAATCCTAAGAATCTGAATATATTTCCCATCCAATTTGCATCTCTGTCTGCTAAATATTCGTTTACAGTAATTACATGTACTCCTTCTCCTGTTAAAGCATTGGTATACGCAGGTAATACAGACGTTAAGGTTTTTCCTTCACCTGTTTTCATTTCGGCAATATTACCATAATGAATTGCAAGTCCTCCTAATAATTGTACATAGTAAGGCTTTTCTCCAATAACACGATATGCTGCTTCACGAACTGTAGCAAAAGCTTCAACTATTATATCTTCTAAATCTTCTCCATTTGATAATCTTTCTTTGAACTCAACTGTTTTATGTTTTAATTCTTCATCAGTTAATTTTTGATATTCTTCATCTAATGCATCAATTTCATCTGCTTGTTTTTCAAATGATTTTAATTGTTTATATTCATGATCGAATAATCCTTTTAAAATATTCATTTAGTCCATCTCCTTTGTATGTATACATGTATATTCTATCAAAAAATGATATATATTCCTAGAGAATATATATCATTTTTTTATAAAAATATAATCATTCCGCCTCAATTAATCCATAATTGTCATCTTTACGTTTGTATAATACACAGATGTTTCCTGTATCTGAATCTTTATAAATAAAGAAATCGTGACTAAGTAAATTCATTTGTAGAATAGCTTCTTCTTCATTCATTGGCTTCATGCTTAATTTTTTTCTTTTTACTATTTTGCTTTTTTCTTCCAAATCTGAAGTTTCCATGTCTGGAATTTGTTCGTACTTAAAGTCATGGGATGCCTCTTTACGAAGTTTTTTTGCTATTCTAGTTTTATTTTTTCTTATTTGTCTTTCTATCTTGTCAATAACTAAATCAATAGCTGCATATAAATCATTATGTGATTCCTCAGCTCTTAATGTAAAATGTTTAGTTGGAATAGTAACCTCAATTATTTGGTCGCGTCCTCTCACTCTAACGACAACATTAACTGAAATATTTGAATCATCTCCAAAGTATTTTTCTGCTTTATTAAGTTTAGAAGTGACATATTCTTTTATACTGTCAGTTAGTAATACTTTGTCTCCCCTAATGTTTATTTTCATAAAAATCATCCTCTCTATTACTAATTATAACATTATTAGTAATAAAAGACTACTGCTAAACTGCAGTTTTAACATCAATTTTACTAACTTTAACAGCTTGTAGACCTTTTTCAGTTTCTATCAAGTCATATTGAACTATGTCGCCCTCATTAAGTGTCTTATAACCATCTGACAAAATCATAGAATAATGAACAAAAATATCATGGTCTTCTTTATATTGAATGAATCCGTAACCTTTTTCGTTATTAAACCATTTAACGATTCCAGTCATTGTCATGACAAACTCACCTCTCCTTCTATTCTCTATCATAAGATGATTC
>CALVRT010000006.1 GCA_944358735.1 uncultured Bacilli bacterium
TTTTTAACATAAAAAAGGATTGCCCCCCTGAGAAGCAATCCGGAAAAAAGAATAAAAAGGGGTTGGCTAGTGTGATACTAGCACCAATTCGCCTAAAAGTGAATTGGTAAGTCTATATACTAAAGTATAAAGATATTTTTGTCAACAATTTTTTTCATATTTTTTTTGAAAAAACTAATATTATCAAGTTAAAGGTTAAACAAACATGCAAAAATTATTTTTATTCATAACTTATTATTGAAAGGAGTGATAAGAATAGATACAAATAATAATGAAAATCAAGAAATTACTTGTTGTAATAACAAGTGTTTAGAAATATATGGTCTTATAAATAGTAGAAATTGTTGCTGTGGTCCAACAGGACCAACAGGAGCAACGGGACCAACAGGAGCAACGGGACCAACAGGAGCAACAGGGCCAACAGGAGCAACAGGGCCAACAGGACCAACAGGAGCAACAGGGCCAACAGGAGCAACAGGACCAACAGGAGCAACGGGACCAACAGGAGCAACCGGACCAACAGGAGCAACAGGACCAACAGGAGCAACAGGACCAGCTGGGCCAGGGGAAACTTTAGATAGCTATGCCATGGTACACGATTTATCAAATTCAACAGTACAATCACAAACACCAGTTTTATTTCAAAATACTAACATTGCTAACAAAATAGCCTACAATCCATTTACTGGAGAATTTGCAATTCCAGAAGAAGGAATATATATGATACACTGGTGGATAAATGCAAGGAATAAAAATAAAGGCAATGATGATTGTATACCAAAATCACTAGGAGTAGAACTACATCAAGTATTACCGGAAGATGTTTTAATAGCGCATTCATCAACTCATAATAAAGTATCATGTTGTGACACAGGAACATTAAACGGAAATGCTATATTTAGGGCAACTTCTGGGTCAACATTTAGATTTATTAACTCATCAGATACTGATATAGATTTAGTGCCAAATGATTTATATTCAGCAGCTGTTTCAATAAATAGAATAAATTAACAAAATACCTCTCTTAAGAGGTATTTTATAATTATGCAAGTTGACAAACATATTTTCGTAATTTATAATTAATTTATGAATGACTTAGAAAATATAAAAGGAATAGGCAAAAAAACTATTGCTGAATTAAAAAATTTAGGGATTTATAGTGTAAATGACCTTGTCGAACATTACCCATACAAATACAATTTATTAAAACTTAATATAATAGATGAAGCGACTGATGGTGAAAATGTTATCATTGAAGGAATTATAGCAAGTACTAGTTTATTACGTAGAATTAATCCGAAACTAAATATATTATTATTTAAAATAAATTCATCAAATAAAATTATTAACATTGCAATATATAACCGAGCATTTATTAAAAAAAATTTACTATTAGGAAAGATTATAACTGTATTTGGAAAATGGGATGAAAAAAGAAACACTATAACAGCAACAAACATACTTTTTAGTAAAATTATTGATAATACATATGAAAGTGTATATCATCTTACAAGTGGAATAAATAATAAGTTAATGACAAAAATTATTAATAACGCATTACTGCTAAAAATGTCTTTTGATGATTATATTCCAGATTATTTAAATACTAAATATAAATTTATATCAAAAGATGAAGCAATTAAAAAAATACATAATCCTAAAAATGAAAAAGACATTAAACAAGCAAGATTAAAATTGATATATGAAGAATTATTTAAACTTATGTTTAAAATGAATTATTTAAAATTAAAAATAAAATCAGATAATAACAAACCTAAAAAAAATGTTGATAAAAATATTGTTGATGATTTTATTCGAAGTTTACCATTCGAACTAACAAAAGATCAATTAGACGCTGTTAAAATAATATATGAAGATTTGTCAAGCAATCATAGAATGAATAGATTGTTACAAGGCGATGTCGGTAGCGGAAAAACCATTGTAGGAATAATTGCTGCTTATATAACATATTTAAGTGGAGGACAAACAGCATTAATGGCTCCCACAGAAATTTTAGCAAATCAACACTTTGAAAATATTAAAAATATACTTATAGAAACAAATATGAAAATAGAACTTTTAACGGGAAATACAAAAAAGAAAGACAGAGATGTAATATTAGAAAAACTTGAAAAAGGGCAAATAGATTTAATTATAGGAACACACGCATTATTGAATGAAAAACTTAAGTTTAAAAATTTAAGTTTAGTAATAACTGATGAACAACATAGATTTGGCGTGAACCAAAGAACACTACTAAATAAAAAGGGTGAAAATACAGATATTCTTTATATGTCAGCAACACCTATTCCAAGAACATATGCTTTAACGTTATATGGTGATATGGATATAACTAATATAAAAACAAAGCCTAAAGGAAGAAAAGAAATAAAAACAATAATAAAAGAAGAAAAAGAAATTAAAGACGTATTATATTTAATGCTTGAAGAAATAAAAAAAGGAAGACAAATCTATGTTGTATCTCCGTTAATCGAAGAAAATGAAACTTTAGATTTAAAAACAGTTATTGAACTAAAAGAAAAAATGGACGTAGCGTTTAACAATAAAGTCAAAACAGAGATTTTGCATGGAAAACTAAACAAAAAAGATAAAGATGATATAATGAACAACTTTATAAAAGGAGAAACAAAAATACTAATTTCTACGACTGTAATTGAAGTTGGCGTTGATGTAAAAAATGCAACGATGATAGTTGTTTTTAATGCAGATAGATTTGGTTTAGCAACATTACATCAATTAAGAGGAAGAATTGGAAGAAATGAATATGATTCTACATGTATTTTAATTGGCCCCAAAAATAATGAAAGATTGAAAGTTTTAAATGAAAGTAGTGACGGATTTTATATAACAGAAAAAGATTACGAAATGCGAAAAGAAGGAGATCTCTTTGGTGTAAAACAAAGTGGTGAAATGTTTTTTAAAATTGCGGATTTAAAAAGAGATTACAAAATTTTAATGCAAGCAAAGATTGATTCGGAAGAGTTTTTAAAAGAAAATATAACAAATGACTTTAAAAATTATCCTATTTATTATAAAATAGTAAAGGAAATTGAAAAGTTAAATTAAAGGAGTGAAATTATGGGAAGAGCACATGAAGTTAGAGCAGCATCAATGGCCAAGACAGCGGCAAGAAAATCAAAATTATATTCAATTTATGCAAAGGAAATTTACCAAGCAGCAAAAGGTAATCCTGATCCAGTAAATAATTTGCAATTAAGAAGAATTATTGAAAAAGCAAAGAGAGATGACGTTCCAGCAGATGTAATAAATAGAAATATTGATAAAGTAAAAAAAGGTGTTACAGAAGATTATGTAACATGTGAATATGAAGCATTTGGACCAGGAAGTAGTAATTTAATAATAAAATGCTTAACGGATAATAGTAATAGAACTATAAGCGAACTAAAAACCGTATTTAATAAATGTGGGGCAAAAATGGCTACACCAAACGCAGTAAGTTTTATGTATGAACATTTATCCGTTATAGGCGTAAAAGGTTTAGATGAAGAAACTATTATGGATTCTTTAATTAATAACAATGTTGACATAAATGATATAGAAGTGGAAAATGACATGACTTTAATTTATGCTGCACCGCAAGACTTAAATAATATGAAAACTGCGTTAGAAAGCGTAAAAAATGATATAGTGTTTGATGTAGATGAAATATCATATTTTCCAAAAGATACAGTTCAATTAGATGAAGAGCAAATGACAAAATTTCAAAAGTTATTAACAATGCTCGATGATTTAGATGATGTAAGTAACGTATATCACAATGTAAAAATGAATTAAAAAAGTAACGAATTCTAAACTCGTTACTTTTTTATAAATTAATTAATAATTATAAGCTTTTAATTCCATGTAACTTTCAGGATGTTTACAAACTGGACAAACTTTCAAAGCATCTTTACCTCTATAAATATGACCACAATTTCTACAAATCCAAATTACTTCTTCATCTTTATGAAAAACTTTATCTGATTCAACATTACCAACTAATTTAAGATATCTTTCTTCGTGATTTTTTTCTATTTCTGCAACTTGTTCAAACAAAAATGCAATTTCATTAAATCCTTCTTCTCTTGCAACTTTAGCAAATTCAGCATACATTTCAGTCCATTCATAATTTTCACCACTTGCTGCATCTTTTAAGTTAGTTAGTGTATCTGGGATATCACCATCATGCAATTGTTTAAACCATAATTTTGCATGTTCTTTTTCATTATTTGCAGTTTCTTCAAAGATAGCTGCAATTTGTTCATAACCTTCTTTTTTTGCTTTACTAGCATAGTAAGTATATTTATTTCTTGCTTGACTTTCGCCAGCAAACGCAGTCATTAAGTTTTGTTCTGTTTTACTACCTTTTAATTCCATAATTTCACTCCTTTTCAATATAAAACTTATCATACTTTAGTAATAAATATTACCAATTTAAGTTTATCTACAAATTCTATTTTTGTCAATAACTTTAACCTAAAGTTACATCCAAAAACATCATTATTGAAAAACCTATAAGAGTGAACAAGGCCATTAAATTTTTCTTTTTATTAGATTGACTTTCTGGAATTAATTCTTGAACAACAACATAAATCATCGCACCTGCTGCAAAGCATAAAAAGTATGGTAGTAAATATTGTACTTTTATTACTAACAATGCACCTAGGACAGCAGAAATTGGTTCAACTATGCCACTTAATTGACCGTAAAAAAATGATTTTCCTCTAGAATACCCTTCTCTACGTAGTGGTACACTTACCGCAGTACCTTCAGGAAAATTTTGTAAACCAATTCCTAAAGCTAACATTAATGAAGAAGATAAGGTTGCACCTTCTAATCCGTATGCAAGAGAACCAAAAGCAACGCCTACAGCAAGTCCCTCCGGAATATTATGAAGAGTTATTGAAAAAATTAACATAAGTGATCTTTTAAAATTTGAAGAATCAGAATTATTTTTATTTTTTCTGAATTTTTTGTTTAATTTATCAAATAATTTATCACCTATAAAAAGTAAACCACCGCCTAACATAAAACCAAGTACAGCAACCAATGAAGAGTTTAATTTTAAATTTTCAGCCATTTCTATACCTGGGGATAATAGTGACCAGAAAGAAGCTGCAATCATTACGCCAGCAGCAAAACCTAACATCGCATCCATAACGTTTTTGTTAATCTTTTTAAAAAAAATTACTAAACTTGCCCCTAGTGCAGTTATTCCCCAAGTAAAACAAGTTGCTAAAAAAGCTTGTAAAGCAAAAGGTAAAGTGCTAAACCAATCAATCATTATAATCCTCCTACACAAGATATAATATGACAAACTAATTAGAGTGTGAGTTTTAAAAATAACGCTTGAATTAAATTGAAAGTTCCCGTAATAAGAAAAATTTTAGTTTTAATGAGAAAATTCCCATTTTATGGTGAAAAATAAAGAAAAATTTTGCTAAAATTATTAAAATGTGATAGTATATATATCGCAAGAAACAAATTGTTTCACGCGAAAAAGTGTTGTGCTTTAGTCTTTTTTAAAACTAAGTTCTCACAACATGAAAGTAAAATTATTTGATTTGTTGGCTTATTTGTCAACGAAAACACGGTTTTATAACTGTGCTTTCGTTGAAACTATTTAAAGATTTTCTTTAATAAGATCAATAAGAAATTTAATGGTATCTACCATTGAATAATTGATGATTTCATTAGCAATTTCTTTGTTCTTAGGATTTTTATGTAGAATTTTAGAAACAGTGTTTTCAAATATTTTAGTTTCATCTACACAAGCTTCCATGAAATTAAGAATATCATTTAAAGATATGTCACCAACAAGAGGATCAGAATAAATAATAGTGTTTTTAATATCAGAATAATGCTTCATTATTTACTAGCATCCTTTCTTGGTGATAAATCTATATCATCTGGTTGAATATAAGAAATATATGATAGTTTGTTAATGAATAATGGATATTTATCTTTAGTTAAAAGATAAGGAGATAAGCCATTTAAAGAATCACGAGGAATATTATTGATTATATTTTCTAAAGATATAACATCTTCTTGGGTTAAATTATTAAAGGATGTGCCTTTAGGATAAAGTAATCTAATATACTCGTGATTCTTTTCAATTCCACCTTTTTGGTCAGGTCTATTAGGATTACAATAAAATAAATTAGCTATCTTTTTACCAGTATCATAATCTTTTTCAATTTGATAAGGATCAAAAAACTCAGAACCATTATCAGTAAGACCAATTCTAAAAATTTTAGCATATAATTTAATACCTAAAATTTTTTTAAAATTTTTAAATTCTTCATTAACACAAGCAACTGTTTTTTTATCAAGTAAACGAATAAGCATGAAATGAGTATCTTTAAAATAAATAGTTAATAATGCTTTTTGATCATCTCTTTTGCCAATTACAGTATCCATTTCGTATATATGCATTTTAGGATGATTTATAGTAAATAAACAAAAATCATCATAACTTCGACCTTTAAGTAAAGATAATTCTCTTCTTTCTTTGTTATATTTTCTTTTTCTTTTCTTATATTTAACTTTTTTAGGTAAATCAAGATTAGATAAAGAAAACACACCCATATCAATATACTTATAAAAAGTAGGTTTAGAAAAATATATTAAATCATCATGATTAGCATAAATTTGATTAATAGATTGATGCTTATCTTTTATTAAAGGAACAATAGAATTTTCAATTTCCTCAATAACTTCTGGAGTAATATCAATACCACTACGAGAATAAGTCTTTAATTGTTCATAGTGTTCATGCGCAATAGATGCATCATAGAATAATTTATGTTTACAACAAGTGTTTTTTAAAGGACATGTGTTACAAACATAAGGTGGATGTTGCAATATTTTACAATCATTCACTGCTTTACTTATTCCTTTAAAGTCAAAAGTATCATAATAATTACTTTTAATATACCTATTTCTTTTAATTTCTTTAGAAATGGTAGTTCTATCAACCTTAATAGAATTACCAATAGTTGTAAAATTTTCTTTTTTATTGATTAATATTTGAATAACTTCTCTTTGATCTTTATTTAGTTGCTTATATGTCATAAACAAAACCCTCCTTAAAAAATGACAAATA
>CALVRT010000007.1 GCA_944358735.1 uncultured Bacilli bacterium
TCTTGGGGGAGAAGAATTAGAAAGATGTTCTAGAGAAAATTACTATGAAGTTAGAAAAGTTAATATTTATGATTTAGATAGTATTGATATATTGGCAAAAAATATGATAATGAAGGCTTATAATAATGAATTTATTGAATTATAGATTTTTTTAATTATGTTGTAATAAAAAATATGTTAAGTATTTTCTAGAAAAGATAAATATAAATTCTTATTATGTTAGGTGATAGGATGAAAAAATATAGGAGTTGATTATATAAAATGCTAGAAAAAACAGTATTTACTAATAACGAAGAAATAAAAAATGTAATAAAAGAAATATATGGTATAATAACAGGACATATTGAAAAAATAAAAAGGGGAAGTGCTAATATTTATAAAATAAAGGCTGTTAATAATGCTTATATACTAAAAGAATTTCAGTCTAAGTACACTAATGTTGAAGTAGAAAAAGAAATAAATGTTATTAATCATTTAAAACTAAAGGGAGTAAAGGTGCCTACATATGTTAAATGCTTAAATGGGAACTATAGTTTTATTTATAAAGAAAAGACAATAATTATGCAAGAGTTTATTGATGGATATACAATGGAGCCTAATAAAGGAAATTATGAACAAACAATTGAGTCTGCTATAAATTTGGGAAAAATAATACAAGGATTAGAAGATTTACCTTTTACTTTACCAACAAGCGATCTATCGTCTTGGTATTCTAAAGAAAGCTTTGTCAATAGTAAAAAGAAACATCTCGATATTTTAGAAATGTTAAATGACAATCTAATTGATAAAAAAATTAGAAATGATATAAATGCTAAAATTAAAATATTAGATGATGTAATAACAAATTTTGATTTTAGTGAAATGAGTAATTTGTCATGTAAAAATACACATGGAGATTATAGTGTTATGCAGTTTATTTATAAAGATGGTCGAATAAATTCTATTATTGATTTTGTTAGTGCCTGTAAAATGCCAATAGTTTGGGAAGTTATTAGATCATATAGTTATATAGATGAAAAAGCTAAAAATGGAGAATTTGATATTAGCAATTTTGTAGATTATGTTAAAGAATTCTGTAAATATGTTAATTTAAATAAGTACGATATTAAATATATGCCATATTTATATATGGTTCAATTGCTTAATAGTACTTATGGATATAAACAATTTTTAAATAACAGAAGTAATAAAGATATGTTTGATTTTGGCTGTTTAAGAACAAATATATGCAAATATTTATATAAGAATGCAGAATTAATATCAAAAAAATTGTTAGAGGATATAGAGTTATGATGGATATTATTATTTTTATTAAATCTAAAAAATTAACTTTGTAATAGTGTTACTTCAAAACTAGTAGCAAAATAGGCCTTTTTACATATTTTAATGTAGGGGTGAATATTATGAATGAGCGAAGAGTAACTGGTGTGGTTGTAGATGCTGGGCATGGGGGAATAGGAGCATCCCCAAAATAGGGAAATGACTATAAATGCTGATAAATACAAGGAAAAGAGATGCTTTAGTGAAAAAAGTGTCTTTTTTAGTGGTATTTAGTATGTTTCTATTGTTTAAGTAATTTAAACAATATATAATTGAGATATGAAGGAGAGTTGACATGAATATGTTTAATTTTAAAAAGGGTGATAAAGTAGCAATTGTTTCTTTATCTAGTGGTATTTTAGGTGAAAAGTTTGCAGAACATGAATTGAAACTTGGAATAAAAAGATTAAAGGAATTTGGTCTTATACCTGTAGTAATGAACAATTCTTTAAAAGGAATTGATTATTTAAAAATGCATCCAGAAGCAAGGGCAGAAGATTTAAAGCAAGCTTTTATGGACAAGGATATTAAAATGATTATTGCTGCAATTGGTGGTGATGATACTTATAAAACTATTCCTTATTTATTTGATGATAAAGAATTTATAAATGCTGTTAAGGAGAATCCTAAAATTTTTACAGGTTTTTCTGATACGACAAATAATCATTTTATGCTTCATAAGCTTGGTTTATCTACATTTTATGGTCCTTGTTTTTTAGTTGATTTAGCTGAACTTGATAAAGAAATGTTACCATATACAAAAAGTTATTTTGAAAATTTTTTTTCAGATAATGAAGTGATAGAGATAAAATCTAGCAAAGTATGGTATGAAGATAGAAAAAGTTATGATGTATCACAAGTTGGTATACCACGAATTATGCATAATGAAGTTCATGGTTTTGAAACTATTAAGGGTAGTGGTATAGTTACAGGTAAATTATTTGGTGGATGCATTGATAGTATATATGATATGTTTGTTGGAGAGCGTTATGGTGATGAAAATATTATTTTTGAAAAATATAAATTACTTCCTACGTTAAATGAATGGCAAGAAAAAGTTTTGTTTTTGGAAACTTCTGAAGAAACTCCTACTCCTTTAAAGCTTAAGAAAATATTATTAGAATTTAAAAGAAGAGGGATACTTGATAATGTTAAAGGAATAATTGTGGGTAAACCTATGGATGAAATATATTATGAAGAGTACAAGAAGATTTATCTTGAAGTAATGAGGGATTGTAATACTCCTATAATGTATAATATAAATTTTGGTCATGCATCACCTAGGTGTTTTTTGCAATATGATGCAGAAGTTACTGTTGATTATGATAAGAAAACTATTTTTATTAAATCTAAAAAATTAACTTTGTAATAGTGTTCCTTCAAAACTAGTAGCAAAATAGGCCTTTTTACATATTTTAATGTAGAGGTGAATATTATGAATGAGCGAAGAGTAACTGGTGTGGTGGTTGATGCTGGACAGCCAAGTTTGGATAAACCCAATAAATATTGAAAGAGTTGTAGCAAATAATAATCTATATAATTTAATAATAAATAAAGCAAAATACTTTTTAACGAAAGTATTTTTATTATGCTTAAAAATAGAAAGAGAGGTAGATATATGAATTTAAATTATGCAATATTTAGAAGTGAACCAATAATGACTATCAATGATTTAGCACAAATTGGATCACATAATAAAAGAGAGAAAAAAGCTTATAATTCTAATCTAGATATAGATATAGAAAGAAGTAAAGATAATATGGAACTTATCTCCCTATCAGATAAATATGTTAAGGGGTTTTATAATGTAGTAAAAGCTTATAAAAAAGAACACGAAGAAAGAATGAAAACTGAACGAGAAGATAGAAAAAAGACATTTAAACAAATGCTAGATAAATCAAATAATGTTGTTGCTGATGAATTATTATTTACTGCTACAAACGAATTTTTCAAAGATATGACAAGAGAGGATATTAAAGATTGGGCTGATACTTGTATAGAGTTTGTTTATGAAGATTTAGGTTATACAAAAGAACAAGTTTTACATGCGACAGTCCATTTAGATGAAAAAACACCACACATTCATTGTGTAGTAGTTCCATTGGTTAAAAAGTTTGATAAAAGAACTAATACAGAAAGATACACTATTTCTAAAAAGCAATATATCAAAGATAAAATTCACTTATCAGAATTACAAGATAAATACCATAAAAGATTAACAGATAAAGGGTATGATTTAGAAAGAGGTATTAAAGGTAGTGATAGAAAACATATTAAAATCAAAGATTATAAAAAGATAAATAGAAAATTAGAAGAAAACTTAAATATTCGAAATAATAGACTTGATAAAGCAATTAATGAATTTGATGAAAAAATGAAAACTACTAAAAATATACCATTTAATAAAAATCAAGTTATAGTTAATAAAGATACTTTTGATACTATGAATAAAATAGTTAAAGAATCTAAAAAAGTTATAGAATTACAGCCTAAAATAAATGAGGTATTTAATGAAATAAGTGGGTATGCTAGTGGTTATAAAAGTCTTGAAAATGAGAATAAAAATATCAAACGAGAAGTCCAAGTATTAGAATATAAAAATAATCAACTTGAAAAAGAAAATAACAAATTAAATGATAAGATACAAAGAGTTATTAAAGCAATTAAACAATTCTTTAGAAAACTATTACAAATTGGTGCTGAATATATTAAGGGTTATGCTGAAGAAGAAGTTAAACAATATTATGATAATAAAGATTTTAAAATGTTAGATGTAAAAGATGTTGCTAAAGGCACATCAAGAGAAGATGAATTATTTGAATATGCTAATGTACCAGATCAATATAGAACTATCAGAACACCTTTATATGACGATGAATGCGAAGACAATTATAATATCTATGATTATGAAGAATATGATGATGGAATAGATAAAGACGATGATATGGGTATGAGTTTATAAGATTACAGAGATAATGAACAAAAAAATTAAAAAGTATGATATAATTATATAAGATAGATGTTAGGCTTTCTATTAAAGAAAACAAATATTATGGAGTGGTTTGAAATGAATAATAATTTATTAAATATTATTACTGGCAAAGATAGAAAAAGATATAATCAAATTATTCAATTAATAGATCAAAGAAATTATAATGCATTATTTGATATGGATAGAGATCAAAGTTTTGGTTTGTCTAGTCAAAAATATGTTGATAGGATTTTAGATAGAATTGGGCAAGAGGTTTCAAATAATCCAGAATTTTTAATACAGATGAATCAATCCTATTATCATAGAGCTAATCATTTTAATGAAATTGCAATTAAATCAAATCCTAAAATTGTTGAAAGTTTTATAGAACAAAATATTTGGGGATCTGATAAATTAGTATCGATGGCTTTAGACAATGGCTATACCCCATCGAGTGATTATATTAATAGTCATCTTAGGTCATTTTCTAGTGCTGAGGTTATGGGAAAATTAGTTGATGGAGGATATAGACCAACTAATGAAATGATGGAAAGTTATAGTTACATGAGTATTTTTTCAAATGAAGAATTATTTATAAAAGCCCTAGATTGGGGATTTGTTCCATCGTTGAATTTTGTAAGTAGAACAAATTTATTAAATAACCCTAATTTGGTTGATAGAATACTTGATACTATTGAACTTACACCAGAAGTTATTAGTAGTCAGATTTTTTCTGGTAATGCAAAAGCACAACAAAAGATTATAAGTGAAAGACCAGATTTGCTTTTAGAATTGAATTCTAATAGTCCTGCCTTTGAACAATTTTGGATTGAAGCATTTAAACAAGGGTATGTTCCAGAAGAAATTTTAAATAATTATTCAATAACTGGTAATCTGCTTCTTTTCTCTAAAGTTGTTAAACAAAATCCAGAAATGGTTAAATATTGCAAAATAGTATATAAAGAGCAAAGAGAACAAATTGATGAACTT
>CALVRT010000008.1 GCA_944358735.1 uncultured Bacilli bacterium
TATTCATTTGTATCAAAACTCCTTTATATTTTCTGGTCAAAAATATTATACGAGTTTTGCTTACTCCTGTCTACTGTTCATTTACTTTTTTCTAAAATTTTTGTTGCATTTCAAATGAAATTTCCGGGTTCAAGATTTCTTGAATAATAATCATTTTTTGCATTTTCAATATTGAATAAACATATCCCTTATAAAAAATTTCATTCTATTAGACATACTTATGCCTCAATGTTACTAAAAAAGGGCGTTGACATTGAAACAGTAGCTGAACTTATGGGACATACTGCAATTAGTATTACTCAAATATATTTACATAGTAGTAATAGTCAAAAACAAAAAGCAGTTAATAAATTAAATGTACTTTTTAAAAACTAATGTGATAATAATGTGATAATGTAAAAATCCGTATATCTCAAAACCGTTGAAATATGCGGATTTTACGTATTTAATCAACCTTTGGAGGCGACACCCGGATTCGAACCGGGGATCAGAGTTTTGCAGACTCGTGCCTTAGCCACTTGGCTATGTCGCCATATATTAAATTATATGTTCCAAGCTTATAAACAATGACTGTACTATAAAAAAATTTTAAGTTTGCTATAGCAGAACAATAGCGGACTTTCTTAGACCTTTTCCCTATTTATAACATTTTAAAGTCCGCGTCATTGTTCGGCGCCAAATTTTACGTAAGTAAAATTTGTGTGCAATTCTTAGAGCGAAGCGACATTCTTGAATAGGAAAAAGCATTTTTTCCTATTCGAGAACAAAAATTGGAGCGGGAAACGGGGCTCAAACCCGCGACCTCTGCCTTGGCAAGGCAGCGCTCTATCAACTGAGCTATTCCCGCATTTTGCAAGTAATATAATAACAAATATATTGATAAAAGTCAATACTTTTTTTACTCGAATTTTTCAATGTAAAGTTTTGTATATTGTAAAAGTAAAATATAGTTTGTAAATTTTTTTATATATTTAAACTTTACACTTACTTAAATGTAAGACTAAAATATATTTTGTCAATGAAAGAAATGTATAAATAGCGTAGCGTTTTATGCCATTTCTGGAATTGTCAAAACTATTCATTTTATAATTTTGTAAGGTGTTAATCACAAAAATTGGGATTAACACCTTAATTAACATAAAAAAATGTTATAATTAATATAGCAAGTGTTTCTGAAGAAACGAGGTATTTATGAATAAAAAAAATATAAAACATCTTTCTTTGGAAGATAGAAAAAATATTGAACTTGGTATTATCGATGGACTTTGTAAATCTCAAATTGCTAAAAAAATTAATCGTAACATTTCAACTGTTTCAAAGGAAATCATAAAACATAGGAAACTAAAACCACGTAACACATTCAATGCTGATAGTATTTGTATTCACTTAAAAGAATGCCGTAGATGCATTAAAAAATGTGAAAGATATCAAGAACCATCTTGCTCTCGAAGAGATCGTAATATTGGAGCTTGTAATTGTTGCCCTAATATTAGTAGGTGTAAATTAGATAAATATTTCTATTATGCAAATAAAGCTAATGAAGCATATTTATATACTCTAGTAGATTCTAGAGTTGGTGTTAATTTAACTTATCCAGAACTAAAACAAATTGCTACAATTATGAAACCACTTTTAGACAAGGGGCAAACTATTTATCAAATTTTAGAAAATCATCCAGAAATTACTCAATGTGCTAAAACAATTTATACTTACATAGAAATGGGACTATTCAAAGATTTTGGTATTGATAATTTTTCGCTAAAACGTAAAGTTAGCAGAAAAATTCGCCCTAAGAAATTAAAAAAACGTAAACAACCTGTTAACTATGAAGGTCGTGAATATAAAGATTATTTAGAATATGCTAAGACACATCCTTTTGAATCTACAACAGAAATGGATACTCTATACAATCATCAATCAGGACCATATATTCAGACCTTTATTTTTGAAAATACAAGTCTTATGATTGGATTTTTACACCAGGAAAAAACTTCAATATCTATGGCAAGTACACTTGATAAACTCCAATTATTGCTTGAAGATGATTACTACACCCATTTTTCTTTATTATTAACAGATAGAGGTAGTGAATTTGAAAAATATGAATTATTTGAAAACAATATTGAACTTAATGAAGCTCGTGGACATATTTTTTATTGTGATCCGCAAAGACCTGACCAAAAACCTCATGTAGAAACAAATCACAATTTTGTTAGAAATATTTTACCTAATGGAAAATCATTACAAAATATTTCTCAAGATGATTTAAATTTAATGTTTTCACATATAAATTCTGTACCTAGAGGGAATTTAGGTGGAAGAACACCGTATGATGTATTTACATATTTTTATGGAGATACTGTGCTAAAGAAACTTGGAATACAAAAGATTGAAAAAGATATGGTCACCCTAAAACCATATCTTCTAAAAATTAAATAAAACTACTAATTAGAAACACTTGCTTTAATTTCATAAGTTCTGTTGAACTCAAACTAAGCAAAGTAGATGTTAGTCTTACACTAAAAAAAACGACATCGATTTTGCTTGTTTGCTATGCAAGTTTTTCATAATTTATACTTTAATTTTACATTAATTTCCTGATTTTTTCAATATTACTTCGTAAAAAAAGTATTGATTTTTAGCCATTAATCTTACACTTTACGTTAGTTTTACAAACTATATTTTACTTTTACAATATACCCAATGTAAAGTTTTTGTTACAATTTATGGCTCAATTAATAAAAGCAGATTGCTTTTCCATCTCCTACTAATTATTCTCCAAATCCCTCTAAATTATTATACATATACTCTACTAACTCTTCAAATGTTCTTTCATTACTCATATTTATATCAACATAATTAGAATATCTCTATAATACTTACTTAAATATATTCATTTTTCTGTTAGCATTTTTCTTTTTAGATGTTTGATTTCAAAAATTAAAAACTATCTCCATTTTTTATGAACATATAATAAATTGTCATTGTAATGTAATTTAAGAAAATAAGCTCCCTATAAAATTAAAAATTGGATTTTCGAACAATAACTGTCTCATCCAACCATTGGTAAATGGTATAAACCACAATATAACACCTATAATTAGAAGTACAATAATTGTCAATCCTATTGCTAACCAATCTGTTTGATTCATTTTTCGTTTTTCTATTCTTTTGGGTGTATTACTCCATATTTCTTTTATCAAATCTACAATTCCAAATATTGTTCCTACATTGCTTTTCTTTCTAACATTTTCTGTTTTAGATTGTTTTTTATTTTTTGCTCCTTTTCTACTATCATTTTTTTGATAATTTTGCACATTTCCATTATATGTATTTGTTTTTACATTATTTCTTTCTCTTTGTAATTCTAAATCATATTGTGATCGTAAAAAACTATCTGATAAGATATTGTACGCTTCATTAATATCCTTTAATTTTTTTTCCGCATCTCTTTTTTGTACTGATGAATATAAATCAGGATGATATTTTTTTACTAATGTTTTATACGCTTTTTCTATAATTTCTTGTGATGCTTTTTCATTTACTTCTAATATTCCATAATAATCTTTCATAACCATTCCTCTACTTATTTTTTCTTTTCATCCTTATTGTATCACAAAAAGAACAACTCGAAAAGCCTTAAATTATATTAATTTTATATTTCCTCTTCGGCTTTCAGTAAATTTGTTCTGTGCTAATTTTATGTAAGTAAAATTGTGTGCATTGGCTTTTATCTATTAGGAAGTCAGTATGACTTTATTTAGAAAATAAAATATTAAACTTTTATTTTCACTTTGATCCTAAGTAACTTAAAGTTTTATATGATTTTCTAATAGATAAAAAAATATATATAAATATATATAAATATATATATAACGAACGTAACAAGTACGTCCGTTATATTTTATTATATTATTATTCTCCAAAAATTGCTTCAAATTCATCAGAGTTAATTTTTTCTTTTTCAAGTAATATTCCAGCAACTTGATGCAACTTATCTACATTATCTGATAAAATTTTCTTTGCTCTATTATATCCAGTATCTACAATTCTCTTTGTTTCTTCATCAATAATAGATGCGGTTTCTTCTGAGTATTCTTTTGTATGTCCAAAATCTCTTCCTAAAAACACTTCCTCTTGGCTAGACCCTAACATTAATGCACCTATTTTTTCACTCATACCATATTTGGTTACCATACTTCTTGCAATTTGTGTTGCTCTTTCTATATCATTACTTGCACCTGTTGATATATCATTTAAGATAAGTGCTTCTGCCACTCTACCACCTAAAAGTGATACAATATTTTCTTCCATTTCTGTTTTTGACATGAAGTTTTTATCTTCTGTTGGTCTATACATTGTATATCCACCAGCCATACCTCTAGGTACAATTGATATTTCATGTACAGGATCTTGCGTTTCTAGATAATGACTAACAACTGCATGACCTGCTTCATGATAAGCTACTAATTTATTTTCTTTATCACTTCTTACTCTTGTTTTCTTTTCAGGTCCCATGGTTACTTTTACCATAGCATCTTCAATTTCTCTCATACCAATTTCATTCATATTTCTTCTAGCGGCTAACAATGCTGCTTCATTTAATACATTTTCTAAGTCTGCCCCAGAAAAACCTGAAGTATTTTTTGCAATTGTTTTTAAATCTACATCATTTCCTAATTTTTTCTTTTTACTATGCACTTCCAAAATCTGTTCTCTTGCTCTTACATCTGGT
>CALVRT010000009.1 GCA_944358735.1 uncultured Bacilli bacterium
CTGTTGTATTTTTATATAAAGTCTGTCCTTTAGTAAGTCCTGAACTAGTTATTTTAACCGCTTCATTATTTGAATTAGTTATACCAAGTGTTTCTAATTTGGCATCAAAAGTACCAGCATTTTCAACTATAATACTGTATTCTACATAATCTCCTTTATTATATAAATTAGCTTCTAAATCGGCTGTTAAATCACTATAATTATTTTTAACATTTTCTCCGTCTCCGCCTACTTCTGTTACATCTGCACTTATTATTCTTATATTCCAATCACTAGATATTTCACTAGTACCTGTAATATTTAATCTAGTCTGAAAAGCCGCATAACCAGCGCCCATTAAACAAATTATTCCGATTAATATCATTATAATTATTTTATTGCGTCTTTTTTCCCTATACATATAGTTCCTCCATAAAATTACTATTCACGTCGCCTACTATATTTTCAGTATAACATAATTTTCATTTTGTTGCAATACGTATTGTATTATATTTTGCAATGCTTTAATTATGAATATAATGTAATACAATAAAATCAAGGAGGTTAAAACTATGAGTTTTCAAATAAAATCAGATAAAAAAGAAACTGAAAATAAAACAATTAGATTTCCATTAGAGTTAATCAATAAAATAGAAAAAGCCATTGTTTCTAAAAATGTTTCATTTTCCGGGTTTGTTATTCAAGCTTGTGAATATGCTCTGGCTAATATGAATGAGAAAAAAGAAAATAAAAAAGTTAAAAATATAGACTAAAAAACCGAAGAATTAATTTTCCTCGGTTTGTTTTTTAATAACTATTTAATAATTTCTGAAACATTTCCGGCACCAACAGTTCTACCACCTTCACGGATAGAGAATTTAGTTCCGTTTTCAATAGCAATTGGGTGAATTAATTCAACAGTCATTTCAACGTTGTCACCAGGCATTACCATTTCAACACCTTCTGGTAATTCAATAACACCAGTAATATCTGTAGTACGGAAATAGAATTGTGGACGATAGTTACTAAAGAATGGAGTATGTCTTCCACCTTCTTCTTTGCTTAATACATAAACTTGAGCTTTGAATTTAGTATGTGGAGTAACACTACCTGGTTTAGCAATAACTTGACCACGTTCGATTTCATCACGAGCAACACCACGTAATAATACTCCGGCATTGTCTCCTGCTTCAGCATAATCAAGTTGTTTTCTAAACATTTCGATTCCAGTAACAACTGCTTTTCTAGTAGGTTTAATACCAACGATTTCAATTTCATCGTTAAGTTTTAATTGTCCACGTTCAACTCTACCAGTAGCAACTGTACCACGACCAGTAATAGTAAATACATCTTCAACTGGCATTAAGAATGGTTTGTCAACATCTCTAGCTGGAGTTTCAATCCAATTGTCAACTGCGTCCATAAGTTCAATAATTTTAGCTTCAGCGTCTTTATCACCTTCTAAAGCTTTTAAAGCTGAACCTTTAATGATTGGAGTATTATCTCCATCATAATCATATTCGTTTAATAAATCACGAACTTCCATTTCAACTAGTTCTAATAACTCTTCGTCGTCAACCATATCACATTTGTTTAAGAATACAACCATACGAGGTACTCCAACTTGCCGTGATAATAAGATATGTTCACGAGTTTGAGCCATAGGTCCATCAGTTGCCGCAATAACTAGGATAGCTCCATCCATTTGTGCAGCACCAGTAATCATGTTTTTAACATAGTCAGCATGACCTGGGCAGTCAACGTGTGCATAGTGTCTATTTTTAGTTTCATACTCGATATGAGCAGTATTAATAGTTATACCACGTTCTCTTTCTTCAGGTGCTTTATCGATATCAGCATAATCTTGGAAATTAGCTTTGCATCCTTCAGTTTCTGATAATACTTTACTGATTGCAGCAGTTAAAGTAGTTTTACCGTGATCCACGTGTCCGATTGTACCAATGTTAACATGTGGTTTACTACGGTCAAATTTTTCTTTTGCCATATTAATTTTTCCTCCTTTTATAAATTTCAATTATCATTTTATCAGGGTTACTATAAAATTTCAAGCCTTTTTAACTAGTTTCCCCCATTTTTTTTGATTATTTCTTCAGCAATGTTTTTTGGAACTTCTTCGTAATGGTCGAAATGCATATCAAACACTCCACGACCTTGGGTATTTGAACGAAGACTAGTTACATAACCAAACATTTCTGAAAGTGGTACCATTGCATCAATAGCTAAAGCATTTCCCCTAGACTCTTGACCAAGTGGACGACCACGACGAGATGTAACATCTCCCATAACTGTTCCTAAATATTCGTCAGGAACAACGATTTGAACTTTCATAATTGGTTCTAAAATAACTGGATTACATTTCTTTTTAGCATCTTTAAGTGCTAGAGAAGCCGCAATTTTGAAAGCCATTTCTGATGAGTCAACATCGTGGTAAGACCCATCAAATAAAGTTGCTTTAACATCCATAAGTGGATAGCCAGCTAAAATACCTGACTGCATAGCTTCTTGTAAACCTTTGTCAACAACTGGAATATATTCTCTTGGAACAACTCCACCAACAATTGCGTCAACAAATTCATAGCCTTTACCAGGATTTGGTTCAAATTTAATCCAAACGTGTCCATATTGACCACGACCACCTGACTGTTTAATATGTTTACCTTCACAGTCACCAGCTTGTTTAATCGTTTCACGATAAGAAACTTGTGGTTTACCAATATTAGCTTCAACATTGAATTCTCTCTTCATTCTATCAACGATAATTTCAAGATGAAGTTCACCAACACCAGCAATAATAGTTTGACCTGTTTCTGGGTCTGTACTAGCTCTAAAAGTTGGGTCTTCTTCAGCTAATTTTTGTAGTGCTAGAGCCATTTTATCTTGGTCAGCTTTTGACTTAGGTTCAACTGCAAGTTCAATAACCGGTTCTGGGAATTCCATAGGCGCTAAAATACAAGCCTGTTTTTCATCACATAAAGTATCCCCAGTAGTTGTTACTTTAAGACCAACAGCAGCAGCAATATCTCCAGTATAAACATCGCTAATTTCTTTACGATGGTTAGCGTGCATCTGTAAGATACGACCTACTCTTTCTTTCTTATCTTTATTAGCATTTAAAATATAAGAACCACTTGATAAATGTCCTGAATAAACTCTAAAGAAAGTAAGTTTACCAACAAATGGGTCTGTCATAACTTTAAAGGCTAACGCACTAAATGGTTCACTATCACTAGGATGTCTAACGATTGGTTTATCATTCATATCAACACCTTCAATAGCTTCAATATCAGTTGGTGCTGGCATATAATCGATAACTGCATCTAGTAATAATTTAACACCTTTGTTACCTAGCGCTGTTCCGCACATAACTGGGAAGAATTCTACAGCTAAAGTTCCTTTACGGATAGCTTTTTTGATAAGTTCAACAGAAACTTCTTCACCTTCTAGGTATTTATTCATAAGTTCATCATCAAATTCCGCAACTGCTTCAATTAATTCAGTTCTTTTTTCTTCGACTAAATCTACTAAATCAGCTGGAATATCAATGATTTCTGGATTTTCATCTTGCTTACCATCATATTTGTAAGCTGTTCTTGTAATTAAATCAATAATACCACTAAATTCATTTTCTGCCCCAATTGGCCACTGGATAGCTTTAGCATTAACTCCTAAACGGTCGTCAATACTTTTTAAACTTTTTTCAAAGTCTGCACCCATTTTGTCCATTTTGTTGGCAAAAATCATTCTTGGTACTTTATATTCGGTTGCTTGACGCCATACAGTTTCTGTTTGTGGTTCAACACCGGCCTGGGCATCAATTAAAGCCACAGCCCCGTCAAGTACCCGTAAACTTCTTTGAACTTCAACAGTAAAGTCAACGTGTCCTGGAGTATCGATTATATTTAATCTATAACCCTTCCAGTAAGCAGTTGTTGCTGCTGAAGTAATTGTAATACCACGTTCTTGTTCTTGTTCCATCCAGTCCATTTGGCTTTCACCATCGTGAGTTTCACCAATTTTATGAGTTACACCAGTATGGAAAAGTACTCTCTCGGTACAAGTAGTTTTACCAGCATCGATATGGGCCATTATACCAAGATTACGTGTTTTATCTAAACTATATTCACGAGCCATAATTTATTTCCTTTCTTACCATCTATAATGAGCGAATGCTTTATTAGCTTCAGCCATTCTGTGAGTATCTTCACGTTTTTTAACTGCTGCACCTATTCCGTTAGAAGCATCGATAATTTCATTAGCTAAATTTTCAGCCATTGAATGACCTCCACGAAGGCGCGCATATTGTACAAGCCAGCGAAGTCCTAGAGCTTGACTACGGTCAGCACGAACTTCAATTGGTACTGGATAGTTAGCACCACCAACACGTCTTGTTTTAACTTCTAAAGCTGGTTTAATGTTTTCTAATGCTTTATTAAATACTTCTACTGGTTCTTCTCCAGTTTTTTCTTTAATCATATCAAAAGCATCATAAAGAATTGTTTGAGCGGTTCCCTTCTTTCCGTCTTTCATAATTTGGTTAATTAATTTCATAACCAATTTTGAATTGTAGACCGGATCTGGAAGTACGTCTCTTTTAACTGCACGTCTTTTACGCATTTATATTCCTCCTTCCATCTTATTCTTTAGGTTTTTTTGTACCATATTTACTACGTCCTTGACGACGTTTGTCAACACCAACAGTATCCATCGTACCACGGATTACATGATAACGAACACCGATAAGGTCTTTAACACGTCCACCACGAATTAATACAACACTGTGCTCTTGTAAATTGTGGCCTTCTCCTGGAATATAAGCATCTACTTCTTTTCCGTTTGAAAGTCTTACTTTAGCATATTTACGAAGTGCTGAATTCGGTTTCTTTGGTGATTTTGTTCCAACACGAGTACATACGCCACGTTTTTGTGGTGAATTACTAACAGTTGGTTTGTTATCCTTACTATTTAAACCAATTCCAAGCATTGGTGATTTACTTTTTCTTGTTTTGTCTTTTCTTCTCTTTCTTACTAATTGATTTATGGTTGGCATTATTTCCCTCCTCTCTTTACACATACCCAGGCGTTTCATTTGCTGTAATTAATAAAGATTTACATAAGTAAATCAACGCATAATTAATATAACACCATTATCATATGAAAGTCAATAGTTAATTATACATTTTTTTCAAAAAAATGGTAAAAATGCAAAGAAAAAATACATTTAGTGGTTCAGATTTTCGGCAAATATGGTCAACAGTCTGAAAAGTTAAAAAATGTTTATTTTTTAGATATGACATAACAAATATAATCTTGTTACAAATTTTCATTTAAATGAAAAAACTTTCAATTTTTAAACTTTTTTTCTGTTAAGTGAAAAAACTTTGTTTTTTTGCTAATTTTTTCAACAATCATTTTACTGTTGATTGAAAAAAATTAAATTTTTACAAAAAAATATAACCCATTATTAGGTTATATTAAACTATCTTCTTCTAGGCTATCTGTAAATTTATAAAGTTTACTAGGCCTTCCCGTTTTATTTTTTGCTTGCTGATTTGTTTCTTTAATATAATCTTGCAAAATTAATTTCTTTCGGAAGTTACGCCTATCATAAACTTCATCCGTAACAAATTCCCAAAAAGCCTGAAATTCATTTAAAGTAAATACATCAGGAAAGAATTCTTTAATAATATTGTCATCATTATGAATTATTTTCTTTTTTAATAAATCGTATATTTCTTTAATTATTTTCTTGTGGTCATAACCAAGTCTTGGTAATTTATCAATTCTAAACCACTTTAATTCATAATCACTATTTAACCTAACTGGGCCAGAAGCAACTACTGAATAAACAGAGGCGATTATTCGTTCATCAGGGTCTCTATTAAGCTGACTAAAGACGTGGCATTGCCACATTTTATTGGCAATAATTCCTGCATTATCATAAGCAGTAGTGCGAGCTACTGTTTCAAAAGTTTCCTCATTAGATAAAATATTGCCTGGCAAAATCCAGGCACCTTCATAAGGGTTAGTCTTCTTTTTCTTAAGGAGGATTTTAATCACGCCATCATCTACTGTATAAATTCCCGTCAAAACTTCTATAATGTTGTAATAACTTTTCCCCATTCTATCAACTTCCCCGTTTTAATTCTTTTTAAGCGTTTTTAAGCGGTCATAAACAAGCATTGCCGCATATCTTAAACTGCTTTCTTCCTCTATTTTTGTCATTAATGTGTCATATTCTTCATTATCAATATAATCTGCAAAATAAGTAGGATTTTCTGGCGTCTTTTCCTTTCCAGTTCTGATAATCACTTCAATATTCGCAATATCAGTTGTTAAAATATCAAAAGCTTTAGAGGCTTTGATTTCTTTTAGGGCTTTTATAATTTCAAAGGTCATAATACTATGATGATAGTTTTTTTGAAAGTATTCATCTAATAATTTCACTTGCGCTCGATAATCATTTTTATTAGTAAGATAACCATATTCTCCACTATAAATAGTAGCTGCTAGTTTAAAAATATCGTATCTTTTATATTTGTATTTTTTAGCTGTCGCATCGATAGCCTCGCTAACTGTATCATACATACTATTATAAAACTCTTGTTTTAGCCGTATATTTTTTAGCTCATCCTCCGTATACTTCATAAAAAACGCCCTTCCTTTTCTCTTTCTAATTATAACTTACTTACTGACAAAAGTCAACAAACTTTGACCCTATTTATATATAAATAAAATACTTAAAAACATACAAAAAACCACTAATAATTAGTGATTTTACTTATTGTTTTACTATTAGCAAATACTTTAACTTCAAGTAAGTTATCACGATTATAACTATAAACTTTATTATCTTTTAAATTATCAATGAAAGTATTATACTCATCTTGAAACTCATCAAAATTATCATAATTATCTAAATCAATGTTAATGGTATCAACAATTTTATCAGTACAATTTTCATTGCCAAATTCATCATATTCACAGTTACTGTCGACATAATTACCATTATGTTCTAAATTAACATCATATATTTTTTTATCATAATTTACTTCTACTCTTATTTGATTATCAGCAAGCGTGTCATCTACTTCTTTAGTAAAATGGCGAATATAATTTAAATAAACCTCATCATGAGAAATTGTAAAGGTCTCTTCTTTCGTTTCCATATTTCTTTTATGTGGATAATCATCAATATAATCGATATTCATTACCATATCAAAAAACATAAAACTGCCAAGAGCTACTAAAACAATACCAATTATTGGAATAACAAATAATAAACCTTTTTTCTTAAAAACTAAATTATAAATTAATTTAATCATATAAGTAATTAATATAGCTACACCAATTAATAAAATGGTAAGTCCCCAGAAATTAATACCTTGGAATAAATAATAAATAGAGAAACAAATGCCAAGTATTACAAAGAAATCCATAAAAGCAAGAGGTACAATTACAAATAAAATAACACATAATTTAACGCATAATAATAGTACTTCACCAACCGTACTACCAGTACGTTCTTTTTTAACTTCATTTTTAATGGTATTTTTTACTTCTTTCTTTTCTTTAGTTTCATTTTTATCTTTTATTTCTTCTTTATTATTTATTTCCACTTTATCACCTTCAAAATACCTTTTAAATACAGCGATTACTACTAAAACACAAACTACTAAATATAAAGCCATTAAACAAAGTTTCCAAATAAACATTAATATATCGTTAAACGGGGTGAAAAAAGCATCAAAAACGCCTCTGCCTAAATCTTCAAAAAGCATAAATGGTAATCTTAAAATAGCTAAAGCGAGAATAACTAAAAATATTTTAATTAAAATTTCAAATACTAGCGACAAATTAATTTCTTTATTTGAACTTTCAAAACGATGATATAAATCTTTCGTCGCACTCGCAAGTTTATCAGCACCTCTTTTAACTAAATGTTCACCCTCTTCTAAAATAGATTTATCCCCATATTCAGGATTTATTTTATAGGCACTTAATAATTCCCGGGCTAAATCATCAATATCGCCAAAATCTTTAATGGCTTCTTCTTCGGTTTGACCGTTTTTAACCTTTTCACTAATTGTATCTTTATATTCATTGAGAATATCTTCTCGTTCTTCTTTATTTAAAACTTCTAGTTTTTCTTCTAAAATACTTAAAAATTCCTTTTTCTTCATTTATTCACACTCCTTAATAAAATTATTAACACTTTCGGAAAACTCTAGCCAAGTTTCTTTTAATTCCTCTAATCTTTTTTTTCCAAGAACGGTTAATTTATAATATTTTCTAGGTGGCCCTTCCGTTGACTCTCTTAAATAAGTTTCAAAGCATTTATCATTAGTTAACCGCTTTAATAAAGGATATATTGTACCTTCATTAGCCGGCGTTACTTTAGAAACTTCTAAAACAAGTTCATAGCCATACATATCTCTTTTGTTAATTGATAGTAAAACAATCAATTCTAATACGCCTTTTTTAAATTGTGAATTCATATATCACCTCACGACTACATTTTACAATATAGTACTATGTATTGTCAAGTACTAAAGTATAAAAAATAGTGCTTTACGTCAAGTATATGTTTTTTGATTGCATTTTATCATTAAATATTGTATAATTTTTATAGTCGGAGGCGTTATTATGACATTAGAAGAAATTTTTGACGAAAATAATGATAAAACTATATTTGAAGGTTTTTCAGGTCAAAAAGACTTTGAACCCGAAAATAAAGAGCTTGAAAAAACTATGGATATTACGAAACTTAATATAAAAGATTATTTAAGTAAAGATGAATTTTCAGACCAAGTTGAAGAAATTGTAACCTCACCTAGTAGCAAAGAGGTAATTGCTGATTCATTTATCAATTGTTCAGTTTTAGCTTTTATTACCGCTTTTATCGGGGTTGGCTGGCTTATTAATATATTAAATAAAGTTATGTAAAAGATATAGCTATATAAAGCCATATCTTTTTATCATAAAAGCTTATAACAAAAGACCGGCAGTGCTTATATGATTGAGCTAAAAACATAACTCTTATATTCAATCATTGAATAAATCATATAAGGCTTATATGCCGGTCTTCTTTAATATAACCATATTACCATTTTTTATACACAAGTAAATAAGTTGAATTTATTTTCCAAAATTTCTGGATGGAAATTTACTAATAAATTTTTTTAATTTTCTTTATTTTTAATAAATTCTTTTAATATTTTAGTCAAAGCCCTTTTTTCAATCCTGGAAACATAGCTCCTAGAAATACCAAGTTCACTAGCAATTTCCTTTTGGGTTATTTCATCATTACCATCAAGACCATAACGCTTCGTAATAATATTCTTTTCTCTAGGCGTTAAAACCTTAAAATATTTTTTTAAAGAATTCAAATTATTCTGAAGATGAATATCTAAAGCAAAATCTGGTTTGGGCGTCTTTAAAACGTCTAAAAAAGTTATAACATTACCTTCTTTATCAAAACCGACTGGTTCATCAATACTTATATTTTTATTGTTTTTCTTATCACTTCTAAAATGCATTAATATTTCATTTTCAATACAACGCGCGCAGTAGGTAGTAAGTCGCGTTTTATGTTTAAAGGAATAACTATCAACTCCTTTTATAAGACCAATTGTTCCAATACTAATTAAATCATCAGCATCCCCCACTTTATGGTCGTATTTTTTAACAATATGAGCAACTAACCGAAGGTTGTGCTCAATTAATTTATTACGAGCTTCTTTATCACCTAAACTCGCTTTTTTAATACACTCTTCTTCTTCCTCCTTACTTAAAGGGTCAGGAAAGACATTATTGGAGTAAGAAGCGGTAAAAAGATAAAAATCTTTAAATAATTTTCTTAAAAACTCTAACACAAAAAAACACCTCTAATAAATTATATGAGTGTGTTTTTTTCTTAAAACCAAGGACAAACTTAAATATTTTTACTATAAAAATTTACTAAAATTTTTTCACCATCAGGATATATTTCATAAGCGGATTTTATGTAATTAACATAGCCCAAATTAAAATATATTAACATATTACGTACTTCACAAGGTTCAACACCTAAAGTAAGTCTTTTAAAACCACGTTTTTTTAAATCTTGTTCCATAAATTTATAAAGCTTTGAAAAATATCCTTGTCCTTCATATTGCTTATTTGTATTAAATGACATTACATAAGCCGAATTTTTATCAATTAAACCTTATTTATTTTGGATATATTTATCTTTTTCAGAAATTACCGCAATCGCTTCAGTAATTATCTGGCCATCTAAAAACCCATAATATATCAAAATTGTTTTATCATTAAATCCTTCTATAAATTCTTCTTTCCACCTCACCCACTTATTATCGTTAGAATGATTATTAATTTTTTCATTTTGTTTATTAATAACGTCTTCTAAAGACGCAATCTTACAAATATAGTTCATTTACTACCACCTCTGATTATAAATAATTAATTTATGTAAAGCTCTGGTTGAAGCTACATAATAAAAGTTTTTCTCTTTTTCTGTATAATAATTTTTAGTATCTGTATAAATAATAACCGCATCAAATTCTAAACCTTTTGCCAAATAAAATGGCGTTACTAAAATTTGTGCGTGGTCCGTACTATCGGTTGAAACATCATATTTATCTTTAAGTAAATTATATATTTTATCAGTTTCTTCCATATTTTTGGTAATAATACTAATAGTATTATAATCTTGTAAACTATTTAAATCATTAGATATATCCGTTAACAAATCCGTTTCTTTTTTATTTACAACTGGCTCTTTATTATTTCTTCTAATTACGGAAACATTATCAAGTCCTAGAATATTATTCGTAAAATCAGTTATTTCCGCACTTGAACGATAAGTTTTTAATAACTTATAAAATTTACTATTTTCAAATACTTTATTAATCTCATTTAAAGAATTATATTTAATTAAAGGATTTATTACTTGATTAGTATCCCCAAGTATTGTAAAGCTTGCCCCATTAAAAACTTTCTTCAAAATTAGAAACTCTAACAAAGAATAATCCTGGGCTTCATCAATCACAATGTGTTTAACATTATTATCACTTTTAAAACCATTTAAGTAAAAATAAGTATATAAAACTAAAGGTAAATCGTCATATTTAATTGTCCCTACTTCTTCACCAGTAAATTCTTCATAAACTTCTTTATAATCAATACTTTTATTTAAAAACATTTTTAAACTATCAATTATTTTATCTCTATTTTTTAAGCTTGTTTTTATTTCAAAACAAATATCAGTAGCCATGGAATATAATTTTTCTTCGGCAGATAATCCTTTATATTTATTAAATAATTCATTTAATCTTTCTTTAGTATATCTAGTTTTTTTAATTAGAAAGCCTTGTTTAAAACTTAAACTATTAACATAATTATCTAAATAGGTAATAAGTTTTAAAGTATATTCTTCACTAAACTTATTTTCTTTAATTTCATTATTATGTAAGCGGTTTAAAAAACTAGGATAAGGTTCGATTTTTACTTTAATATACCGGTGTGCGAAAGAATTAAAAGTAATATTCGTAACATTTTCTTCCCCTAAAGTTGGTAAAACTAAAGAAATGTAATCGACAAAAGTGGTATTTGGGGCTAGTATTATAATATCTTTTGCTTTTAAATTTTTATCTGAATAAAGAAGATAAGCAATATGGTGTAATGCTACTGATGTTTTACCACTACCAGCTGCACCTTCAGCAATTAAAACTTTATCTTTATTATTACGAATAATTACATTTTGCTCTTTTTGAATTGTATTTACAATATTAGTCATATGAGAAGACGTATTATGCGCGAGGGCTTCTTGCAAGATATCATCATCAATATTTAAAGATGTTTCAATACATCTAATTAACTTACTATTTTCTATCTTATATTGCCTTTTTAAAGTAATTTCTCCTTCAATTTTTTCATAAGCCTCATAACTAGCTTTTCCTATTCCATAATTATAAAATAAACTAGCTACAGGACTACGCCAATCATAGACATAATGCTTATCATCACTTATATCTTTAAGACCTACATAAACGTTTAATAATTCATCATCGATTTTAAAATCAACCCTTCCAAAATATGGCGAATTTAAAACTTTTTTCAATGTATTCGTTCTTCTAACAATATCATCAGTTCGCTCTACTCTCTCATTAACATCGTTAACTAAAAAAGTGTATTCAATTTTATTTTCATCAGACTGGGCCTTATTTGAATATTCCGTCCCAACTAATCTTTTAAAATCTAACGTTTTTTCTTTTAATTTATTTTCTTTCTCAAAACTTTTATCAAGTTTTTTCTTAACTACTTGTAATGTTTCTTCTAAATATTCTTTTTCTTTACTTAATTCTTTTTTGCTAATCATAAAACCACCAATATAATTATACTATTTTTAAAAGCAAAATACAAAAACCACCTAAATTATAGATGGCTTTTGTAACATTACCAAATTTTTTTAGGAAAAACAATAATATAAGCAAAAAATGACTTTTTAGTCCTTTCTTTACTTATCATCATCTTTTTCCTATCTGTCTATTTTTATGGGTACAATTCAAATTGATTTAGGTGGTCTACACAAAAATTAATTGTAGGCAACACTCAACATAGCATTGTTAAATATTCATTTTTTGATAGAACTTTATCCATCTATATACATTATATTACTTAAAATTATTTTTATCAATGTTATTACCAAAAGTGATTATTTTTTGCAAATTCCGTTGACGATAACTGCAAAGTCCTGTTATAATTAATGTAGGAATGTTCGGTAAGTGGGCGTTACCTCCACCCTAAAAGGAGGAGGTGGTATTATGAGCAAAAAAGATTTCTTAATTCTATCCTTGATTTTCATTATCTTTTTTCTTTTAGTATTACTTTCTACTTTATTAGAAATAATAAAATAGAAAGAAAAACGCCTAACTCAGCAATGAATTAGGCATAACCCAATATAGGTGACGCCCAACATTGACAAACCGGACGTTCCTTTTTTATTATATGAAGTTTCCTTCATCTATATACATATTAGCACATTTCTCGCTGTTTGACAAGTCCCTATTCCATACTTTTAACAACTTCCTGGCATCTTGGACAAATACCATCAGTTAAATCAAGTTCGTCAAAATAGTTCCAGCATCTTTCACATCTTTCACCATTAAACTTACTTACTTCAACTCCGCAGTAATCATATTTAGGAAGCTCATCAGTAGTTAAAACAACATCTGAAACAATAAATAATTGTTTTAAGTCACTTAAAATTGGGGTTAATGTTTCTCTATCTTCATCAAGTAAATTAAGCTTAACTTTAGCTTCTAAAGATTTACCAATGATTTTTTCATTACGAGCTTCTTCTAAAGCCTTATAAACATCATTTTTGATTAAGAAGAATAAATTCCACATTTCTTTAATTTCTTCAGCTTCTTTATATGTAACTACTTCTGGCATACGTTCCAAATGAACACTTTCTTCTTTAACACCAGGCATTAATTTATAAACTTCTTCACTAGTATAAGGTAAAATTGGGGCCATTAGACGAATTAAAGCATATAAAGTATCATATAAAACTGTTTGTACACTACGTCTTTCAAGACTATCAGCTTTTTCGATATATAAAATATCTTTAGTGAAATCTAAATAGAAGTTAGAAAGATTAGCAATGTAATTATTAACTAATTTATAAACTTCATCGTAATTATAATCATCATAAGCTTTTTTGACATCACGAATCAAGTCGTTTAGACTTACCATCATATATTTATCAGCATTTTTCATTTTATCAAAGCTAACTCTTTTTTTAATATCAAAATCGAATAAATTACCAAGCATAAATCGGTAAGTATTACGGATTTTTCTATAACTTTCTTTGACTCCGTTAAATAATTCTTCACCAAATCTAACGTCTTCAGTAAAATCAACACTGGCTACCCGAAGTCTTAAAACATCAGCACCATTTTTACGAACAACGTCCATTGGGTCAACAACATTACCAAGGGATTTGCTCATTTTAAAGCCTTTACCATCTAAAACAAAACCAGTTGAAAGTAACTGTTTATAAGGTGCTTTGCCGTAAGCCGCCACACTACAAATAAGTGACGAATTAAACCAACCACGATACTGGTCTGAACCTTCTAAATAAATATCCGCTGGATATGAAAGGCCACGTTCAACTAAAACACCATTAAATGACGTTCCAGAATCAAACCAAACATCCATAATATCAGTTTCTTTAGTAAAATTACCGTTTGGAGAATGCTCGTTCTTATAGCCATTTGGTAATAATTCTTTGGCATCTTTTTCAAACCAAATATTAGAGCCATATTCTCTAAATAGTTTAGCGACGTGCATCATAACATCATAATCGATAATTTCCGTGCCGTCTTCGTTATAGAAAATTGGAATTGGAACACCCCAAGAACGTTGTCTTGAAATACACCAGTCACCACGACCAGCAATCATATTATATAGTCTTTTCTTACCCCAAGGAGTATGAAAATTTACGTTTTTATCAAGTTCGTTTAAGATTTTATCTCTAATTTTATCAACACTACAGAACCATTGATTAGTTGCTCTAAAAATAATAGGTTTTTTCGTCCGCCAATCGTGAGGATAAGAGTGTTTGATAAATTTAAGTTTTAATAAATATCCATTATCATCTAACCATTTAGTAATTTCTTTATTAGCATCTTCAAAGAATAAGCCTTCAAACATCCCTGATTTTTCATTTAAAGTTCCATCATCATTAACTCCATTAATCATTGGAAGCTCATATTTATTTCCAATAATAAAGTCATCTTCACCATAACCTGGAGCTGTATGCACAAGACCTGTTCCAGCATCCAAAGTAACGTGATGGCCTGCTACTACTGGACTAATACGGTCCATAAATGGATGTTTATATGTTAAAGCAGTTAGTTTATCACCAGTAAAAGTAGAAACAATTGTATAATCATCAAATTCAAATTCTTTAGCTAAATCATCAAGAAGTTCGCTGGCAACAATATAATATTTTCCCCCAGCTTTAATTTTAGCATAAACAAATTCTTCACCAACAGCCACGGCACTATTCCCAGGAAGCGTCCACGGTGTTGTGGTCCAAATAACTAAATTATCGCCAGGATTTACAAATTCATTACCATCAACAACTTCAAAAGCTACATAAATAGATGGGTCTTTACGCTCCTTATATTCAATTTCCGCTTCAGCTAAAGCCGTTTCACTACTTGGAGACCAATAAACAGGTTTTAAACCTTTAAAAATAAGTCCTTGTTTAGCCATTTTCGCAAATACTTCAATTTGTCTAGCTTCATATTCTTTTTTGAGTGTAATATAAGGATTTTCCCAATCACCAATAACTGATAATCTTCTGAAATCAGCTTTTTGAAGTTCAACTTGTTCTAAAGCATATTTCTCACATAGTTTGCGAAATTCACTTTCACTCATTTCTTTACGATTAATCCCACTATTTGTTACTTTAGTTTCAATTGGAAGCCCATGCGTATCCCAGCCAGGAATAAACGTTACATTATACCCTTCCATAAATTTATAACGATTAATGAAATCCTTTAAAATCTTTTGCATTGCGTGGCCTAAATGAATATTTCCATTAGCATATGGTGGGCCATCGTGAAGAACAAATGGTTTACCATTTTTATTTTTATCTTTCATTTTATGATATAAATTCATATCATCCCATTCTTTGATTTGAATTTTTTCATTTTCTGGTAAATTGCCCCTCATTTTAAATTCTGTTTTTGGCATTAATAAAGTATCTTTGTATTCCATAACTATCCTCCTAAAATTTAAAAAAAACTTATAAATGTAAGGACGAAATAACCGTGGTACCACCTTACTTTATAAGTTTAACTTATCTTAAATACTATAACGCGTTACCGTTTTTTCCTACTGATTTCAGAAAAACACATCAAGAGTGATTTGTGTATTACCATTTTATTAGTTTTCACCAGCCACTAACTCTCTTGTAAAAATAAATAATACACCGTCTCTATCATTTGTTTTCAAGCTCAACTTTATCAAGTTCATCTATGGCATCAAGTTGAGATTCTATTATACTTCTTAAGCGTCTCTTAAAAACATTGACATTACGTTTTAAAAGTACTGCATCATTTTCGATTTTTTCTGCACGGAGTAAGGCTTCATTAACAATTCGACTAGCATTTTGTTTAGCTTCACTTAAAACAGTTTCGCTTTCCCTATATGCCGCCGCTTTTAATTGGTCAGAAGTCTTCTGCGCCATTAGAATCGCTTTATTTAATGTCCCTTCCATTCTTTCATACTGTGCGAGTTTTTCTTTCATTTTATCGATATTTATAAGCTGACTTTTCAAATTTGAATTTTCACTACGAAGTTTACTAATTTCTGCATCTTTATTTTTTATATCTGTAATCATTGTTTCAACTCTTGAAATCACTTGGTCTAAGAAAGAATTAACCTCTTCTGGGTCATAGCCACGTATTACTCGATTAAATTTCTCCATAGTATCTACCTCACCCAGTGCCCTATATTATAGCACATTTTTCTAGTTTTTACCACTCTATATTTATATCATCATTATCGTGAATGCCTTTGCCGTCATTTTCCCCACTAATTTTACCTTGAACATTTACATTATTAGGGGTGCACAAGAAAATTCCTCCACCTATTTTTTGGAGTCCACCACTTATCGCATATATTGTACCACTTAAAAAATCCACAATTCTTTTTGCTTGTTCAGGGGTTACCCGCTTTAAATTTACAACAACGGTATTACGTTTTTTTAAATGGTCGGCAATTTGTTGGGCTTCTGAATAAGCACGAGGCTCTAGTAAAATCATTTTCGCCCCACCCTCTTCGGTCATTGCTTCTTCAGATTTTAAATCATAATATTGGTCTGGTGCCGAAAAGACATCTTCGTCGTCACTAATAAATTTTTTTATAATACCCATATTTATCCTCCTTGTATTTTGCTACTTTGCTATTAATAATTTTAACACATATTTTTTTAAATTTAAATACCTTTTTCTAATCTTTTACTACATTAAACAAAAAAATACTTTATTTGGCATAACTTGACACTTAACTTTCATCGTCATCAAATAAATGCTTATTTTTTTCATTATCTACTTTATAACCAACATAAAATACTTCAGGCTCCATTGTGAATCTAGTTATTAAATGTTTTAAAGTTTCTTCACTTTTATTATCCATACTAATATAAATAATTATTTGTACACGCTCATTATTTTCTTCTTTAGTCTCTAAACCACTAATAGAAATAGCTTCATCACTAATACTTTGAATTAAAGTGGTTCTTAAAATTAATTCTTTATCTTTAGACGTTACAACATTAATAACATAATCTTTCATATGTTTAAGACTTTGCTTCATTAATCTTCTTGTAATATAACGCAGTAAAATATTAGCCAATAAAATAAAGAAAGTTCCAATCACTGCTTCTAATATAAAACCGTAAGCACATAGAACGCCAAGGGCCGCACTACACCATAAAGTAGCAGCCGTATTTAACCCGCGAATATTTAACCCATCTTTTAAAATAACACCAGCACCCAAAAAGCCAATACCAGATACAACTTGAGCCGCCATTTTTAAGTCATCACTATCAAGGCTTACAGCCAGGTGGGCAAAGAGAAAAGCTCCCAAACAAACTAATACATTAGTCCGAAGTCCTATAGCGCGTCTTCGCCACTGTCTTTCAAGACCAACCGCAAAACTCAAAAGTAAAGCAGCTAGTATTCTAATTAAGAAATCAACATAATCCATTGCTTTACCTCCTTATCTATTCTATTCATTCTATCAAAAATAGATGAAAAAAATCAAGCCTAAACTTGATTATTTCAGTTCATCTAATCTTTCATCAATAAAATCAAAAAATTTATAAACAGTTGTACAGCTTTCGGCATTAGCTGGTGATACACCATTATGATTTAAATGAATTTTAGCCGCATTAATTCGCGCTTTATCAAGTGAGCCATATTTGTATAATTTTGAAAATATATTTTTGTCATTTTTATGATATTTATAGTTTAATCCCGCCTTATTAAAATAGTAATTAAGCTTTTCTTCATATGTTTTTCTGTTCATTTTACTATCAATATAATTAAAATGTAACAAAAACCAAAACTCAATAGCTTGATTTGACCAAAGTGGAATATAACCATTATTTTCACACATTTCAATAGCCATATTAAAATTATCAGCATCAAAATCATCTTTATCAAAAACAACAAATATTTTCCCATATGGGATGATAGACGTTTTATAATTGTCAATTTCATTTAAAAATTCTTCGGCTGACTTAACTAATGAAACAGTATTTCGGCCCATACCAACAATTTTTACTTTTAATTTATAATCATCTAAAAGGCCTTTATTTAACTCGTCAATAGCTCCCTTAAAATAATTAGGTTCAGTTTCTGTCCCTTCACAAATAATGAGCCAATTACTGGATTTTTGATTCTTAATATTTTCTTTTCTTTTTCGGCGTTCTTCTCGCCTTTTTTTGAATAAGTCATCACTACCCATAAACACACCTACTCATTATCATATGGCAAAGCACCAAATTGTCCTGATAAATATTTTTTTTCATAATCAGCATCTACTCTTAAATTTCTAAATTCAGATAATGAATATAATTCAGATTTCCCTAAATCATCTTTTTCCACTAAATATAATTGGTCTCTCCGTAATGAATCACTATTAAACAAAAATGTTGAATGTGCGGTATAAATTAATTGAGCATTATTTTTATTAATAGTTTTATCTCTATACATATTGACGATTTTTTTAAACAATAAAGGATGAAGTTTAACATCTAATTCATCAATACAAAGCACTCCACCAACTTCTAAATTTTTTAAAATAACTGGCATAATATTAAATATTTTTACCGTTCCATCAGATTCATACTCTATAGGAAGTAAAGTTTTTTTATTACTATCAACATTTTTATGAACACCATTAATTTTATAAAGTTCCCGCCCGGTTTCATCTCTATATTTATCAATTTTAATACCTAATAAACAAGGGTCAAATTCATTAATTATTGTTTGAAAACGATTATATAACAAATTATCTTCATTTAATATTTCAATACTAGCAGTTTTATTAAAAATGCTTTCAATTCTAAAATCGAACTTGCCAATAAAATTATAAATATCTCTAAAAATTCCCTTTTCTTCCTTAAATGCCACAGTACTTAAAATTAGTAATTTACTGGTATTAACACTATTTACAAATAAGTTCCAAGTCTTTTCATATTTATCATAAGAATTACCAAAATGAACATTATTATTACATCTTTCAAAAATCAACCATTGTTTTGTATCATTATTTAAAGACAATTTCTTTCTATATAACCATTCTTCATCGAAACCATTTTTATTTAATGAAAAACCATATCTGTATTCTTGTTCACCAAGACAAAAGGAAATTTCATATTCACTATTTTCTTTTTTATCACTAAAAGCAAAAGGAATTGTTGGAAGTTCTTCATTAATATCAAATCTATTTGATTTTTTAATTATTTTAATCACAAACATTAAAGCATCTAATACACTAGTTTTACCAGAAGCGTTGGCTCCATTAATTTCAATTACTGGCAAAATTTTATTACCATTCACATCAAAGGTTGTATTAATATGGCGTTTTTCACTAGTTGCCATCATATCAAGAATAGTTTCATCATAGAAACACTTATGATTTTTAAATTTAAATTGTAACAACATAATATTTCCCCTTTCTTTAACTAGTATTTTACAACATATTTTATATTTTTTCAATCTTTTAAGAGAAAAAGCCTCCTAAAATATATGTTTTTTTGTATATTATATGCGTATTTTCTTAAAAAATGCAAAAAATCAAGCCTAAACTTGATTTTTATTATTCTCCATTACCTGGAACTCCAGGTACAGTTTCAGTAATATCACCATCTCCACCGGTATCAGTTCCTGTTCCACCACCAGTGTCTCCGGTATCAGAGCCATCTCCGGTTTCACCTGACTCTGTTTTATCAGAACTATTATCCGTATCTGATGAATCTGATGTCGAACTTGATGAAGAATTACTTGAACTACTAGAACTACTTGATGAATTTGATGATGAGCCACCAGACACTGTTACAGTAATACTACTAACATCTTCAACATTGGCTCCAGCTGATACACTTTGCGAAATAACAGTACCAGAACCACTACCATTAACATTAACTTTAATACCATTAGCCCCACAGAAGCTGTTAACATAACTTAAAGACTGACCGACAAAACTTGGAAGTAAAGTAACTGAATTTGTTCCGCTATCCATTTGTCCGATTACTTCTTCTTCATAAGGTTCATTAATATTAAAGCTAAATTTTTTAACTACTTTTTCTTTCTTTTCGCCTAAATTAACCTTCATCGCATCACTAACAGCTTTAACACTTTCATCATATAAAATATAGTTATAAAGCGATAGATTAGTTCCGCCATAATCGACTATTCTGGCATCTTCACCACTTAAATGTAATTTTTGAATATTTAAAGCATCTGTTAAATCGCCACCATTAGATTTACTAGCTACATCTTTTAAAACATTATAAAGTGAAAGTATTTGTTCGGTACTCATATTAGTAGCCATACTTGAACTAATTGTATCTAATAAATCATAAACAGTATCCAAACTCTTAACATCTTTAAATTTATTAAGTAAAGCCTCAACTATTTCTTGTTGATGTTGTCCTCTAATAAAGTCATTACTTGTATAATTAGTCCATTCTGATGAACACATCGATGGATTAGGATGTCTATTTCTAGCAAAAGCTAAAGCTTGCTCACCATTCAAAGTTTGATGACCTTCTTCGATATAAACAGTATTTTCACCCCACTGACGGTCACTGTTTTGTTCACATAAACTATAAGGAACATCAACTTCCACACCACCTAATGTATCAACTAATTTAACAACACCTTTAAAATTAATTTTTACATAATAATCAATATCAATATCTAAAAAGTTTTCAATCGTCTGCTGCATACAAGATTCTCCTTGCCAAGCGGCATGCGTGATTTTATTTTTTCGCTGATTATCAAAGCAGGCAATTGGTACATAAGAATCTCTTGGAATGCTTAAAATTGTTGAACTTAAAGTTTTAGGATTAAAAGTAAGAACCATTAAAGAGTCACCATTAAATGAGCTATCAGCTAAATTTTCTTCTTCAGAATCGACCCCCATTAGTAATACTGAAAATGGTTCAGTTATTGGTTTAGTACTGGTTTCTTCAGCTTCTTTTTTTACTTTTTTAGTTTGCGTATAAACAATTTTCGTTGTTTCGGATAAATCTTCATAGCCATCCATCGTACCGAATCTTAATGTATAATTTGTCGGTAAGAAAATATAATTAATTTCACCCGCTTCTAGGGCATCAATCATTTCAATATAACCAGAATATTCCTTTGTTTCATTAATTAACTCTTTCTTTTCAATAACTTCACTTGGAATAATAGAACCTTCAATACTAGTTTCATCTTCTAAAACACCTAAAGTCTCATCATCGCTTATATCTTTAAGGTCTTCAGCCTCGTTACTAGCAAGAGTTACAATACTAGCTGAATAAGTTGTATATTCGGCTCTATCAGTAACTTTGCTTAAACTACCATATACCCGCCCGATATTGTAAGCCACAAAAATTTGACCGGCTGCTAAAATAATCATTAAAAGAAAAGTAATAATTAATTTAACTTTTTTATATTTTCTTAAAAATCTAATAGCAAACAAAATCAAAAGAATAACAATAATTCCTATAACAATCATACCAACTGTTCTTAAAAAATCTTCAATATTTTTAAGTAACAAAACATTATAAAATAGATATCCCGTTGCGCCTAATAATCCTATCGTTATTAATAAAAAACAAATAAAAGCAAACTTATGCCTAGTTAATTTTCTCATTAATAATTCCTCCTTGTAAGCGGTATTAAGTACTATAACATTATACCCCATAATTTGCAAATTAACAAGAGAATTGTCGAAATTTGTAAATGAAAATTTTTGCCAAAAAAAACTGTTTGAAAATCAAACGATAATAATCAAACAATTTTATTAATTATTTTTCTTTTTTAAAACATAAAAACCAATCTAAACAATAAGTTTCGGCATCTTGGTTTTCAACTCTTTCTTTAGCAAGGCCACAAGAACCTGGCGCTGGCATAATAACATCATCACCAGGCCTCCAATTAGCTGGTGTGGCAATTCCTTCTTTATCAGCTTTTTGAAGCCCTAAAATAACTCTTTTAATTTCTTCAAAATTGCGTCCTAATGACTGTGGATAATACATATAAGCTCTAATTTTACCTTCAGGATCAATAAAGAAAACCGCTCTTACCGCTTGAGTTGAAGATTCGTTAGGGGAAATCATTCCAAATTTATTAGCCACTTCCATTTTAATGTCTTCAATAACAGGAAATTCTACTTCTAAATTTTCTAACCCATTCCATTTGATTTTTTCTTTAATTGTTCGAAGCCACGCAATATGAGCATAAATACTATCAATCGAAAGGCCAATTAATTCTGTATTTAACTCTTTAAACTCTTTTTGCATACTAGCAAAAGTCATAAATTCGGTTGTACAAACTGGGGTAAAATCAGCAGGATGAGAAAATAAAATCACCCATTTCCCTTTATAATCTTCAGGAAAATTAATCGTTCCTTGAGTTGTTACAGCCGTAAAACTTGGGGCATAATCACCTATCTTTGGTAGTTTATTTGTTTCTACTTGTTCTAATTCTTTATCCATTGTTTTCCTCCTTTAAACAGTTTTCACAAATTCCATAAAATTTTATTTCGTAATCAGTTACTTTATGATTAGAAACATCAGGAGTTAAAGTAATATTATCTTTTAAATCAATAATTTTATGGCATTTTTCACAAATAAAATGAGAATGTTTTTCTTTTATATTATCAAAGCGTTCAGTTTTGTCTTTCATTTCTAATTTTTTTATCTTTTTTAAATCACATAATAAATTTAAATTTCGATACACCGTTCCAAGACTAATACTGGGTATTTGTTCTTTGCATTTTTGATATATTTCATAAGCTGTTAAATGCTCATAAGAATTATTTACAATCTCAAAAACTAACTTTTTTTGTTTAGTCATGCGCATAATACCACTCCCTTAATAGTAATGATTACTAATAACACTATAACATATTTCAAAAGAAAAAACAACTCAAAAAGAGTTATTTTCTAAAATGTTACGGCTTCTCCAGTATTATATAAAGTTCCACCTATTTCAAGGAAGATAGAATATTTACCACTTAATCCTTCATCGTTAATATATTTAGTTACGACAATTCCATTTTTATTTTCTTCTTCGGTAAATACGTCAACACATAAAGCTGTATAAGGCCTTTTACTTACTGGTAAATCGTATTCTAAAATATTCATATTTTTATATAGTAGAATATTGACATCAGTACCTCTTTTAAACCGGCCACTAACTACTAATCTATCTTCTTCTTTCTTAATACTAATATCGTGGCTTTCATAATCGCTATCAACACTTTTATAAATTAATGGTACACCAATTGTGCTAGTTTTTTCAGTTTCGCCTAAAGAGCCAACTTTTTCAGTTTTTCCAAGGGCGAAATCATTAGTTTCTGGATACATACTCATTTTTTCTACGCGGTAATTATTTGTCGGTAATTCTATTTCAAAGATAACTTCACCGTTTTCTAATTCGGTTGTTATACTTTTAAGTTCATCAGCACCGGCAATTCCTGCTGGCTGATTATTTATTTTTCCATCTGTATAAGAAATACCACCAGAATGTATAATATAATGGTCTTTATCTAAATAATCAACATCAGAAATATAAGGTGAATAATAATCACTACCTCTTTCTTTACCATATTCAAATATTTGCTTTATTGTCATATTATCTGTATCAATCTCATACATAACACCCCTAGAATAGCTATCTTCAGCGGGAACGTATTCGTCTTCATTTTTTGACTTGTTATTACCATTATCAAAGATAAAAACATATCCTTCTGGTGTAATCATTGCTGCGTGCTGACTCCTCTGCCACTCAAAATCGTCGCCAACTAGTTTAAAGAAATATTTTTGATATTCTTTACTCCAGTTTGTACTATCACCAATTATCCAGTTTAATTTTCCACTATCATAATCAATATTAATAACAGCATCTTGATGTCTTCCTGATAAGGTAATAGAATTAGTTTTTTCGTCATACCATACCGAATTATTATGGAACCAATCATAAGCTACCCAGTTTTCACTTTGGCCATCTTTCATATTTAAAATATCTTTTAAATCCCAATGTTTTACAATTTTACCATTTTTATTAACTTCGACAATATAATCTTCAACTGTTCCGTCTCCACTATTAAAGTTATCGGAAGCAACCAATAAATTTCCATTTTTTTTTTTTTTTTAGTCATGGTGATATCCGCCTTCTAGGTTATACTCTTTATATATTGTATCAAACATATCCATTTCATATAACCCTGTCATATAATATGGACTATTAACAAGTCTTTCAGTACTTATCATTAAATGGCCATTTTCTAATCTATCTATTTTCCATAAAGCATTAGTAGTTAAATACCATCTAACATCACCATTAACATCATAAGCACAAGTATAACCAGTACTAGAAGGAGTAAAGAAATATAAATCATCAGTAAGTTTATCTGCTTCTTTAGTTACTTTAGTTGGTAAAATAAAATCTTCTGGTAATTTTTCAGTTTTTATTTTAAGTTCCTTTTGCTTATTTCCAACTTCTAAAATAACTGTATTTTCTTCGTCTGGATAAAGACCATATACCGGAATATAATGTTCTTTTGTTTCTTCAAAAGTTTTAGTAAATGTTGATAAAGTATCTTTTCCCCTAACGGTTACAGTAACTTCTTCGCTTTTATCTGTTTCAAACATCACTAAAGCTGTAAGGGGTGAAATATCATAAGGATTAACAACAACTTTAGGATTATCTAAACTATAACCTTTAGCTTGATAGTCTTTTTCTAAATCCT
>CALVRT010000010.1 GCA_944358735.1 uncultured Bacilli bacterium
TCAAAACCAGGAGATTATGCTTTATATACTATTACTATAGAAAATAGAGGAGATATTGATGCAACATTAACAGGAATAGAAATAAGTGATAGTAATAATCCAGCAATAGTATTTGAAACAAGTGGAACAGAAGAAGGAGATAATCTATTACAAGGAGCAAAAGATGAATTAATAGTAAAAGTAAGTTATAGTGATAATGTAACAAGTGACCCAGAAAATAAAACAAGTAATATAACTGTTACATTAACCTATGAACAAGCAACAGGAGGAAGTGTACCAGAAGAACCAAATGAAGGAACAGCAGGAAGTGATTTAGTAGACCAAGCAGGGGTAGTAACAAGTGGAGATGGCTTATATGCGGATAGTTATGAAAGCAATGTATATACATATCGTGGTAAAAATCCAAATAATTATGTAACGTTTAATGGAGAGAGTTGGCGAATCATAAGTGCGAATACAAGTGATAATACAATCAAAATAATGCGAAATGCCGTGTTATCAGATAGACAGTTTGATACAAGTAGTGGAAGGTATCAAGGAAGTAGTGGATATTGTAATTATAATAACTATGGATGTAATATATGAGGAAGTAGTAGTACACTATATAATTCAAGTATGAGTCCAATAACAACATTAGGAAGGACATATAATGGGACAGCGTACACATTGCCAACAGCAGAAGCAGATTTAAATACATATTTAAATAGTACATATTATAATGGATTAAATGCGACAGCAAGAAGTATGGTGAAAAGTGATGCGGTGTATAAAGTAGGAGTGTTATATGATAATAATTCAAACATGACGACGGATATGAATCAATTAAATGCAGCGAAATGGAAAGGAAAAGTCGGATTAATAGACCCAAGTGAATATGTGAGAGCGAGTACAAATAGTAGTTGTACAAATATAACAGCATATTATAATAGCAGTAGTTGTTATAATAATAGTAGTAATCATAACTGGATGTATTTGAATGATATATGGTGGACAATGTCGCCGAATTCTTACGGCAGCTCGAACATTGTGTGGGACGTGCGCAGTGACGGCCACCTCAGCGCCGACCTTGCGTTCGACACGAACGGCGTCCGCCCAGTAGTGACATTATCATCTTCAGTCAAAATCACTGGAGGTGATAGAAGTTCTGGTAATCCATATCAATTAAGTCTATAATGATGATTAAATCTAGTTAACAGCTAGATTTTTTCTATTGACAGGCAAACTTCTGTTTGGTAGAATTTAATAAGAAGGTGATAACATGGATAATAAATATGCTGATGTATTAGTTGAAATAATGGCTAAAAGTATTGATAAAACATTTACTTATAAAACAATTGATAATGTAGAAGTAGGTAAAAGAGTAAAAGTACCATTTGGTAGGAGAGTTTTAGAAGGCTTTGTTTTAAAAGTCCATAATGATTATGATGATAAATATGAAATAAAAGAAATACTTGAAGTAATCGATGAATATCCAGTTATCAATAAAGAAATGCTTTCACTAGGACAGTATATCAGTAAAAAAACACTCGCACCTTTAATAAGTTGTTATCAGGTAATGCTTCCTACAGCTTTAAAAGCTAAAAATAATAAAACAGTTAATAAAAAATATATAACAATATTAGAAATTGTTAAAGAAGCAGAATTAACTGGTAAAGCTAAAGAAATATATGATTTAATTAAAAAAGGAAATAATAATAAAAGTGAGCTTAATAAAATATCTAGTTATGCGGTAAAAAAATTAATTAATGATGGTATTGTTCAAGAAATAAAAAAAGAAATTTATAGAATAGAAGATAAAGAAGAAACTATTAATAATGATTATCCTTTAACTGAAGAACAACAAAAAGTAATTGATAATATTAAAATGAATGACTTTAATCCTTATTTACTTTATGGAGTAACTGGCAGTGGGAAAACTTTAGTTTACATTAAATTAATTGAACAAGTTTTAAATAGTGGTAAAGAAGCTATTTTACTAGTTCCAGAAATTAGTTTAACCCCCCAAGTTGTTAATATTTTTAAAAAAAGATTTGGAAAAATAGTGGCAATTATGCATAGTAGATTAAGTGATGGCGAAAAATATGATGAGTGGCGCAAAATAGATAGAGGTGAAGCCAAAGTTGTTATTGGGGCTAGAAGTGCAGTATTCGCCCCCTTTAAAAATTTAGGTATTATTATTATCGATGAAGAACACTCTGATACTTATAAACAAGAAAATACTCCGAAATATAATGCTATTGATGTGGCCTTAAAAAGAGGCGCTTATCACAAATGTCCTGTTCTTTTAGGTAGTGCAACTCCTAGTATTGAAAGTTTTACAAGAGCTAAAATGAATGTTTACACTTTGCTAACAATGACAAAAAGAGTAAATCAAAATTTACCTAAAGTTTATTTAGTTGATATGAAAAATGAATTTAAAAAAGGGAATCGTGTATTTTCTGAAATATTAAAAACTAAAATAGAGGAAAGACTTTCTAACCATGAACAAATTATTATTTTGTTAAATAGACGAGGCTTTTCAACGGTCATAACTTGTAAAGAGTGTGGTTTTACCCATAAATGTCCAAACTGTGATATCCCACTTACTTATCATAAAAGCTCGGGAATGATGAAGTGTCATTATTGTAATTATACAGTACCTAAACTATACACTTGCCCAATTTGTAAAAGTAAAAATATCAACTCGTTAGGAATGGGTACGGAAAAATTAGAAGAACTTATAAAACAGGAGTTTAAAGCTAAAGTCATTAGAATGGATGTTGATACAACCAAAAGAAAAGGGGCGCATGAAGCCATAATTAAAAGTTTTGCTGCTGGTGATTATGATATATTACTAGGTACGCAAATGATTGCTAAAGGTTTAGACTTTCCTAATGTGACACTTGCTTGTGTGATTAATGGCGATAGTACTTTAAATATTCCTGATTTTCGTAGTAGTGAAAGAACATTTGAACTTTTAAATCAAGTAGCTGGAAGGGCTGGACGTGCATCTAAAGCCGGTGAAGTTATTATTCAGGGTTTTAATACTAATCATTATAGTTTAGTCTGTGCAAGTAATCATAATTATATAGATTTTTATAATGAAGAAATGAAAATTAGAAAAGCCTTAAAATATCCACCATATTATAATTTAACTAAAATAACAGTTAGTGGTAAAAATGAAGAAGAAGTTTTAAAAGAAGCTGATAAAATAACTACTTATTTAAGAAATAATTTTCCGAGTTATATTATTTTAGGACCTAGTCCAAGTAATATGCCAAAAGTAAATAATGTTTATTATGTGCAAACAATTATTAAGTACCGAAATACTAAAGAATTAATTCCCGCTCTTCATTTTATTAAAAATAAGTATAGTAAAAGTAAAATAATGGTTGATATTGATTTAAATCCTTTAAAATTGTAAAAAAATATGTTAGAATTAAGAATAGGGTGATGCTAATGGATTTTGATAAAATAAACGTAAAAAAAGACCCCGTTATTATTTTTATGGGAACGCCAGAATTTAGTGTGCCAATTTTAAAAGGAATACTAGAACAGTATAAGGTCAGAGCTATTGTAACACAGCCTGATAAACCAGTAGGACGTCACGGAGAAGTAAAACCAACGCCAGTTAAAGAAGTGGCTTTAGAAAATAATATTTTATGCTTGCAACCAAATAAGGTAAGAGAAATATTACAAGACATCAATGTTTTAGAGCCAGATTTAATTATTACTTGTGCATATGGGCAAATTTTACCTTTAGATTTATTAGTTATCCCGCGGCTTGGCTGTATTAATGTTCACGCTTCATTACTACCAAAACTTCGAGGGGGCGCGCCTATTCATCATGCCATTATCGATGGTTATAAAAAAACAGGTGTAACTATTATGTATATGGCTGAAAGTATGGATAGTGGAGATATTATTAGTCAAAAAGAAATAGAAATAGCTGATGATGATACCGCTTCTACTTTACACGATAAATTACAAATATTAGGAAGAAATTTACTATTAGAAACTTTACCTAGTATTTTAGCTGGTACTAATCAAAGAATAAAACAAGATGAAAGTGAAGTAACTTATGGTTTTAATATAAGTAAAGAAGATGAAAAATTAAATTTTGATGATACGGGAAGAAATATTGTTAATAAAATTAGAGGTTTAAATTCCTTCCCTGGAGCTTACTGTTTAATAGGTAATAAACGGTTAAAAGTATGGGCATCTTACCGAACTAATAATATCTTTGAAAACTTAAGAAATGGTGAGATAACGAAAGTTTATGAAGATGGCTTTGGAGTTAAAGTATCTAATGGTGAAGTTGTTTTTACCGAAGTACAGCCTGAAGGTAAGAAAAAAATGAAAGCTAAAGATTTTGCTAGTGGACATAATTTAATAGGAAAGGTATTAAAATAATGAATGATGAAATAGAAGAATTAAAAATTGAGGGCGAAGAAAAGAAAGAAAAAAGTAAATGGGAAAAGTTTAAAGAGGCTTGGAAAGACCCGAAAAAGCATGCCCTTATTGTTTTGGGTATTTGGGGTATTTTATTTGTTTTAGCTATTATCTTTGTTAATTTGAATTTTTCAAGAACTCCAGTAAGTACAACTACTTCATCAAGTCCTTTAGAAACATTTAAGAATATGCGTTCTTATGAATTTAATTATACAGGACCAAATATTTCTTTAAATGGTATGACTTATGATGATAAATACTTATTATATGTAAATAATGAAAAATATTATAAAAATAATGTTTTATATAAAATAGGTGAGACTACTTCGGCTGAAGTAGAACCAGAAATTTTAAAAATAGATAATCAAATGATTTATGATTTAATTAGTAATTTAGAGCCTGTAAAAAAAGATGGTTATGAAGAATATACTATACCTTTAATCACTTTTATGCAGTCTTATGAAAATAGTACTCAAGGTGATGCTAACAGTAATATAATAATTGATTTATATGAGAAAGATAATAAAATTAATAAAGTAGTTATTGATTTAACTAGTTATTATCAAACTAAAGGAATAACTACTAATTCATATATTTTAACAATTAGTTATTATAATATTAATAATTTAAGTGATTTTACCGATGAGTATGATGAAATGATAGGAGTGAAAGAATGACTGTACAATTAATGATTTTTATAATCGCACTACTGGCCGTAATTGTTTTTTATAAAAGTTTTAATGCGGCGGTATACTTTATTGTGATTATCGATATTTTCTTAAGGATATTTACTTATTTAAAAACTTATATTTTACGAGATGATGCTTTTGACTTTTTAACGTTAATTCCATCTAATGTTTTAAGTTTACTTCAGAGCTTTGATTTAGGCGCTTTAAATGATATCTTACTAGCTGTTTACATAGTTGTTTACATTGTCTTTGAAGTTTTAATAATCAAAACATTTATTAAAAAGAAATTTTAGTAGCCATTAGCTACTTTTTTTGACGTTTTATTGACTTTAAGTCTTAAATATTTTATAATTTAAATAGAATAGGAACGTGAAATTATGAAAAAAGGTTTTACATTAATAGAATTATTAGCTGTTATCTCTATTTTAGCTTTAATTGCTGTTGTTGTTTTTCCAGCAATTAATTCTACAATACAAAAATCTAGGGAAAAAGCTTATAAAGACCAAGTTAAGCTAATTGAAAAAGCGGCTGAAGAGTGGGCGCTTGACCCTAATAATATGGATTCTTTAGAAGCTACTGATGAATTCAAAAAAGAATTAGATATTCAAGGTGATTTAGTTAGTGGTGGCTTTATCAATGAAGATGAAGTTAAAAACCCTAAAAAAAATGATGGTACGGAAATGAAGGGTAGGGTTATTGTAACTTATGAATCCAATCAATTTGTATTTGATTATGATGAAAGTAAAGATTGACAATTAGTTGTAAATAGGAAAAAAATATAGTATAATTTATAATGAGGTGAAGGTATGAAGGACTTTATAAAGAAACATAAAAAAACTTGTATTGCGGCAGGAATATTTATTTTACTTTTATTAATATTCTTTATTGTGTTTTTTATTGTACCGCTTTTTGGTAACAATAAATATGGTGACCGGTTAGATGGTATTGAAGACTATAAAGTGTCTAATAATGTGGTAAATGATATTAAAGATGCCGTAAGTGAAAATGATTTTGTAACTAAAGTAGATTATCATAATGAAGGAAGAATTTTAAACTTTATTGTTACTATTAATGGTGATACCGCCCTTGATACAGCTAAAGGCGTTTCAAATGATGTATTAGACGGATTAAGCAATAAATTAAAAAAATATTATGATGTTGAAATCTTTATAACGACTGAAGAAGATAGTGAGATTTATCCAGTAATTGGTTATCATCCGAAAGGCGCAAAAGAAGTATCTTGGTCAAATGTAGGTGATACCAGTGAATAAGAAGAAAATCATTTTAATTATATTAGTTCTTTTGATTTTAGGTGGTGTTGGTGTCTTTTATTATCTTAATACCAGAGATGCTGATACCACTTTAACAGCTAGTGAGAAAAAATGGATAGAAGATAACCGTAATAATTTGATTGACTTTTCTTTACCGGCTGATATTCCTGTTTTAAGTACATCAGGTTCTGGCGTTGTTTTTGATTTTCTTGATGATTTAGAAAAAGATACTGACCTTGAGTTTAATAAATTATCAGCATCTGAAGAAACTGATAGTGATTATGCTTTAGAACTTACTGATAAGCCTGATGATAATGATATTTTATTTTATCAAGATAACTATGTGTTAGTAACGAAAGTTAATACTAGTTATGCTTCAGCATCAGATATTCAAAATATGACAATTGGGGTTTTAAAAGATGACGAGGAAATGGTTAGTAATTATTTGAGTGAGGCTAGTAATGTTTTATATCGTCAGTATGATAATGTCACTAATTTAGTGGCCGCAATGAGCACTGAAGATGTTGATGCGATTGCTTTACCAAAAGTTGCTAATTTAGAAACAATTGTTAGTAGTGATAATTTATATATTGCTTATAATCTTACAGAATATAGTAAGAGTTATGTTATTACTTTAGGCAACAATGAAACTTTAAATAATATTTTAACTAAATATTTTACAGAGTGGCAAAATAAAAAGTTTAATAGTTCTTTTAATAGTCATTTATCTGAAACTTATTTTGAGGCTAAAGATATTGATGAAAAAGAACAAGTTGAATTTAGAAGTAAAAGATATACTTATGGTTTTGTTTTAAATAGTCCATTTGATTTAACAACTAAAGATGGCCTTCAAGGTTTTAATTATAGTTTTATCGATAATTTTGCTGATAGTGCTGATATTGAAATAAATTATAAACGTTACTCTGAACCTGAAGCATTAATAAACGATTTTAATGATGGACAACTTGATATTATCTTTAATAATACTAATGTTAGTAACTTTAAAAATGATGTCAATAATACAGTTTCGGTTTATGATGAAGTAGTTAGCATTATTACAGATGAACAAAATGATATTGTTGTAAATTCAGTTAATTCATTAGAAAATACAAAAGTTTTAACAATTAAAGATAGTCAAATAGATGCTTATTTAAAAGATAGTGGTATTAAAACGAAAACATATAATAATATTGATACCTTAATAAATAATTTAGATAGCTTTGAAGTAGCTGCTGTTGATTATTACAATTATGATTATTTTGTGCGAACAAAATTAAAAACATTTAAAAATATTTATAGCTTTAATTTAGATAGTGATTATACTTATACCGTTAGAGATAATCGGGCTAATGAAACATTCTATAATTACTTTAATTTTTATTTAACCTTTACTGATAATAAAACAGTAATTAATAATAGTTATGCGAAGATTTTAAATTATGATGATAGTAATCGGTTAGTCCAAATTTTATTAGGTGTGTTTGCGTTATTAGTAATTTTATTAATTGTGTTAATTGCTTCAAGAATTATCAAGCATCGTAAAGACCATAATGCGAAATTATCTAAAATTGAAAAATTACGTTATGTTGATAGCTTAACTTCGCTTAAAAATCGTAATTATTTAAATGAAAATATTAAGAGATGGGATGATAGTGAAGTTTATCCACAGGCATTAGTAGTAATTGATTTAAATAATATCGCGTATATAAATGATAATTTTGGGCATGCTGAAGGTGATAAAGTCATTGTAGAGGCTGCTAGTATTTTGATTAATAATCAAATTCCAAATAGTGAACTTATTAGAACTAGTGGTAATGAATTTTTAGTCTTTGTTTTAGGTCAAGACGAAAAAGAAGTAATTGCTTATATTCGTAAGTTAAACAAAGAATTTAAAAAACTAACACATGGTTTTGGAGCTGCTATTGGATATAGTATGATTGTTGATGAAATCAAAACAGTTGATGATGCCGTTAATGAAGCCACTATTGCGATGCGTCATAATAAAGAAGAGAGAAATAGTTAAGTAGGAGGCTAATATGGGGAACTTTTTTAAGAAAATAATTGCTTTGATAATGAAGCCTGAAATGAAAGTTTTGCCCGGACAATTAGCCTTCTTTATTATTTTGGCTATTTTCCCGCTTTTGACTTTAATTGGTTATGTTGGTTCTAATATTTCAATGTTTGCTAGTGCTTTTACTAATATTATTAATGATATTCTTCCTAAAGACGTTTTAAATATTATTTTACCATTTATTACAGAAAGTGAAATAAATGGTAATGTGGCTTTTTTCATGATAGTTGGCTTTATTTTAGTATCCAATGGAACTAATTCCTTAATTATCGCTTCTAACGAATTATTTGGTATTTCTAGTGATAATTATTTAAAAAGAAGAATAAAAGCCTTTTTTATGATAATACTATTAATGGCTTTACTTATATTTATTGTTTTAGTTTTAGCTTATGGTAATGTTATTGTTAAAACCATTTTAAGTAAAGAAGTTTTTGTTAGTGTTGCTGACAAACTTTATATGTTCTTTATTTTATTAAAGTGGCCAATTGCCATCGCCCTTATTTTCCTTGCTGTAAAACTGCTTTATGCAGTCGCCCCAGATGATAAAATTCCTAGCAAATATATGAATTATGGAGCTTTATTTACAACACTTGGATGGGTAATTATTACTTCAGTTTACTCATATTATATTTCTAATTTTGCGAATTATACAATGTTTTATGGTAGTATTTCTGGAGTGATTGCCATGATGATTTGGATTTACTTTTTATCTTTTGTTTTGGTTTTAGGCATTGCTATTAATGCTAATCATTATAATGAAAATAAAAAGTATAATATGATTAAAGATGTACAAGATAAATAATGGGTATATATTTACCGGTATATACTCATATAGGCTACTAGTACAGAGGCGTTTTACTTGTAATTCGCTATGTATTAAAGGTAATAATCTCCTTATATTAGCTATTATTTTATAGTAAAGTGGCGAAAAGCCACTTTTAATGTGTTAAAAAATAGTAAAATCATGAAAATTAAAATAGTAAATAATTGATATTTTAAGTAAGTAGTTCAAAACTACTTTTTTTTAATGCTAAAAAGTGATATAATTATGTGGAGTACGAGGTGAAGTATGGCAAAAGAAAAGAAAAATAGATTAAAAAAAATCAAGAAAAGTTTTAAAGAAATGCCAAAAAAAGTGAAAATCTTTTTTAAAAATTTACCAAATAATACTAAAGTATTTATTAAAAATTTACCTAGTAATACCAAAACATTTATTAAGAATTTTCCACACAATACAAAATTCTTTGTAAAGAACAATGCTTTATTTACTTTTTTTGTTATTTCTAATTTAATAAATAGTATTTTGCTTCGGACTTTTACTGTCAAAAATTTTACAGCGATTAGTCCGATTTTAGCTGATGCGGCTTTTGTTTTAATAATCGCGTCATTTGCTTTTTTGTTTAAACCGAAAAATAGATTTAAATATTTTATAACTTGGGAAATTATTTTAACTTTAGTTTGTTTAATTAATTCAATGTATTATTCAAACTATGTATCATTTACGTCGTTTTCTTTAATCGCCACATCAATGCAGATATTTGGTGTTGGTGATGCTTTAGAAAATGTAGTAGAAATAAAAGACTTCTGCTATATATGGGCACCAATTATATTCTTTTATTTAAATTACAGTTTAAAAAGACGGGGTTACTTTGATAAAAATTTTGATAGAGAAAAACGTAAGACTAAATTCGCACAAGCTCTAGGTGCGGGGATAATTGTTCTTATTTGTTTCTTAATGACTGTAACCGGTACGGATATTAGTCGTTTATATAAACAGTGGAATCGTGAATATGTTGTTATGAAGTTTGGTATTTATATTTATCAAGCTAATGATTTAGTCGCTAGTTTGAAGCCGCAAATAAGCCCATTGTTTGGTTATGATGCGGCCGCTAAAGAATTCAGAGAATATTACGATGAATATCCTTCTGAAGAAAGTGATAATAAATATACTGATATTTTTAAAGGTAAAAATGTTATTGCTATCCATGCGGAAAGTATTCAAAACTTTTTACTTGATACCGAAATTAATGGGGTAGAAATCACGCCTAATTTAAAACGGTTAGCTAGCGAAGGATTATATTTTTCAAACTTTTATGCTCAAGAAAGTGTTGGTACTAGTAGTGATAGTGAATTTACATATAATACGTCTTTGCTTCCGGCTGGTAGTGGTACGGTCTTTGTTAGTTACTGGGACCGTGAGTATGTAACAATACCAAAACTTTTGAAAGAACAAAATTATTATACCTTTAGTATGCATGCGAATAAACCAAACTTCTGGAATCGTGAAGTAATGCATAAACAATTAGGTTATGATAAGTTTTATAGTTATACCAACGATTTTGAGATTAAAGATGAAGATATTCTAGGACTTGGTTTAAATGATAAATCATTCTTTAGCCAAGCTGTAGACAAAATAAAAAATATTGATAGTAAGTATGAAAATTGGTATGGTGTTTTAATAATGCTTACTAATCATACACCTTTTACGGCTTTAGAAGGACAAGAAGAATTAGATTTAACTTATAAATATAAAAAGGTTAATGAACAAACTGGGGTTGAAGAAGAAGTTACTAATGATTATTTAACAGATACTATTTTAGGTAATTATTTTGAAACCGCACATTATGCTGATGAAGCTATTGGTGAGTTAGTTGATAAACTTGACCGTGAAGGGTTACTTGAAGATACAGTTTTAGTTATTTACGGTGACCATGATGCCAAAATAAAACGGTCTGAATATGATTACTATTATAATTATGACCCAGAAACTGATAGTAAATTAGATGAAGATGACCCAAGATATGAGGAATTTACTAAATATGATTATGAACTTAATAGGAAAGTTCCATTTATTATTTGGACTAAAGATGGCGAATATCAAAAAGAAATAAAGGATGTTATGGGAATGTATGATGTTCTTCCAACTTTAGGTAACATGCTTGGTATTCATAGTGATTATGCCTTAGGTCATGATATCTTTAGTGATGACGACCATTTTGTTGTTTTCCCTAATGGTAATTGGTTAACAAATAAAATGTATTATGACAGTCAAAATGGTGAGGGCATTTTACTAAATGAAGGTGATATCATTAGTTCAGATTATATTGAAAAATATACAGAACGTGCTGAAAAAGAAGTTACGGTATCTAATGATATTATTGTTCATGATTTGATTAAGAAAACTAAAGAATCTGAAAAAATTAAAGGAGAAAACAAATGAAAAAAAGAAGAATTAAAAAGAAACCTCTAATTATTTTATCCCTGATTATTTTAATAGCTATAGGAGCACTTGTTTACTTTGTTTTCTTTAATAAAGAAGAAGAACAAGTAGCAGAAATTAAAAATGTTGATACTATTGAAGGTTATGATTATACTTTAAGTGAAAATGCCACTAAATATTATAAAGATTTATTTAAAGAGTTAAAGGATGTTTTAACAGCTGATGAAGTTGATGAAGATAAATATGCTTCATTAGTTGCGAGAATGTTTTTAGCAGACTTCTTTAATTTAGATAATAAAATTACGAAAAATGATGTTGGTGGATTACAATTTGTTTATAAAGATTTTCGTGATGATTTTACGAAACTAGCATCATCTTCAATGTATAAAACGGTTGAAAGTGATGTTTATGGTAAAAGGAATCAAGAGTTACCAATAGTTAGTAGTGTTTCTGTTGAGAAAACAGATAATACTACATTTACTTATGGGGATAATACTGATGACAATGCCTATATATTTGATTTTACTATTACTTATGAAGATGATATGGGATACCAAGAAACTGGCACTCTTACGTTAATTCATAGTAATGATAAATTAGAGGTAGCGGCTATGGAATAAGTTAAATGCTTATTCTTTTTTTGTATGAATTTGTAAAAAAACAGTTGACACATAAACATCTCTACTGCATAATTATCACAAGGAGTGATAATATGGATAAAAATAATGAAATTATACTATTTGAAAATCAAGGAGTAAAACTTGAAGTTAATATACAGGATGATACTGTGTGGTTATCATTAGACCAAATGGCTAAATTATTTGGAAGAGATAAATCTGTTATATCAAGGCATATAAAAAATGCTTTAAGTGAAGAATTAGTGGATGAAGTGGTTGTTGCAAATTTTGCGACAACCACTGAACATGGTGCGATACCTGGGAAGACTCAAACACATATGGTTACCTATTATAATCTTGATATGATTATTAGTGTTGGTTATCGTGTTAAATCTAAAAATGGTGTTATTTTTAGAAGATGGGCTAATAAAATACTTAAGGATTATTTAATAAAAGGTTATGCCGTTAATGAAAAAAGATTAGAGTATTTAGAAAAGACTGTTAGATTAATTGATATTGCTAATAGAACTAATGAAAGACTTGAAGGTGATGAAGCTAAAGAGATTTTAAAGGTTATTGGTAATTATTCAAAGGCTTTAAATTTATTAGATGATTACGACCACAGAACATTAAAGAAAATAAAAGGACAAGTAGATGAACGAATCATTACTTATAATGACTGTAAAAAAATCATAAATATGCTTAAATTTAATGCTGAAAGTAATTTATTTGCAGTAGAGCGCGATAATGGTTTACAAGCTATTATTGGCAACATTTATCAAACTTTTGATGGTAAAGATGTTTACGAAAGTACTGAGGAAAAGGTCGCTAATTTCTTATACTTAACTGTAAAGAATCATACATTTATTGATGGTAATAAAAGAATTGCTGCTACTTTATTTATATATTTTCTTAATTTTTATGACATATTGTATGTGAATAATAAACAAGTGATTGATAATAATACTTTAACGGCTTTAACTTTGTTAATTGCTGAATCAAATCCAAAAGAGAAAAATATAATAATTGATTTAGTTATGAATTTTTTAACCAATTAAAAACTTGCTAATTCGGCAAGTTCTTTTTAGTGTGCCGGGCATGGCATATAGCTAGGTGGTGAAAGTCCACTATACACGTCGGTATCTGCGAAGTATTAGGGAAGCACAAAGCATCAACAGTGATGTTGGGGCTAAAGGAAGTGTGAAACAAAATCGTGTTGGGCGGACAGGAACTTGATACAAAGGCTGTATAAAGGGATAAGGTTACTAAACAAACTGAAGTCCAAAAGATACACGTAACTTTATATAGTAAATCAAGTGAGTAAACGAGGAAAGTTATATGTCTTACCCCGGGAGGTCTCATGGACGGATAAGTACAAGCGGTTTCATACACCAATTGTTAATGAGAGATGGCCGGTCGAAAAAAGGTTTATCATGAGAAGGCAGCCGAGGTCATAGTAGGTATGGAAACGAGCCAATGAAGAATTGGAAGGTCTCACAAATACCGAAGGACTGAACAATTTATAGTGTTTAAGTACGCTAAAATTATGTTAATCATAAGTCAGAATAAATAAAAGGTAGAGTAAGAAACGTATTTTCTGAAAAAAAATCCTCAAAAGATAAATGATTAATGTTGAAATTAGAAAGGAAAGAACGAGTATGGAATTACTAGAGAAAGTCTTAGATGACAAGAATTTATTTAAAGCATACAAACAAGTATATAAAAACAAAGGAGCAAGTGGAGTTGACGGAGTTACTGTCGATGAACTTGGCTATTATATGTATCAACATAAGGAAGAAATCAAAGAACAAATAAGAAATAGGAAGTATAAGCCTAGTCCTGTAAGAAGAGTCTACATACCTAAAGACAACGGAGATAAAAGAG
>CALVRT010000011.1 GCA_944358735.1 uncultured Bacilli bacterium
ATGCTAAATGGACTAAAACATCAAGTTCAAAAACTTATACAGCAACATTCTATTCAAATGGACGAAGCTATTCAACGAAGAGTTGTACAACGACAGGTAGTAGTTGTAGCATAACAACCCCATCAGCGCCAACGTCTTCAACATATAAACCAAATAATGCGACAAGCTTTAAATGGTGGGGAACTTCTTCAACGGCGACAAGTGGTACAGGAGCTAATCGTTCTTTAACGCTTACAGGTAGTAGAACATATTATGCTGTATGGCAAACAAGTTCTTCTAGTGGCGGAAGTAAACCATCTTGTGCTTTAACTTTAAGCGGGAAAAAAGGTAATAATAATTGGTATACTGGTAATGTTACGGTAAATATGTCAACTAGCGGCACAGTTACGTCTAAAGGTCTTGCTACTTCATCAAATTCAACAAATGGAAAAACTAGTGTTACACATACTAGTGATACTAAATCGGTAACTTATTATGGTTATGTTAAAAATTCAGCTGGTAGCAGTTCTTGTTCAATAACTTTTAAAAAGGACTCAACTAGACCTACTTTAACGTATACTTTAAGAAGAATATATTATGGCCAAGATGTTGGACAAGCTTATAGCAATCAATATACAAACAATCAAATTAAGCGAACTTTAAATGGAAGTGACACAACAAGTGGTATTTACCAGTATCAATATAGTTATAATCAAAGCACATGGTATCAAGAGACAAATTATAGTTATTATTTAATGAATGAAGGTGTTGATGACACTTATTACCGGGTTATTGATAATGCTGGTAATATTAGTACAGTTCAACATATTATTATGAAAGTCGATTGGACACCGCCAGCCTTTAGATGCTCATTTAATGCTAATAAAAGTGATTGCCAACCAAATAGCCATGTGGGCGGAGCTTGTAATTATACTGATGATTATCCTGGTTCAGGAATTTCCTATATAAATCGTTCAGGAACATATACTTATAATTATTCAGGAGCTGGTTGTGGTAATTCCGGAACTTACAGAACTGAAGTCAAGTCTAACTGGGATACTGGTTTTGACTTTTGCTTCTGGTGCGGTTCATCTTCGCAGGTAAATTGGACTTGTGATGGAGCTTGTGATAATGCTGGAAACTGTACTGGCACAGGTTATTGTGGAAATTATTCTTGGTAAAAAACAATATTGAAAACAGTTCTTCATTTACGACGAGCTGTTTTTTATTTACTTTTTTAAAAATTTTTCATATTTTTGCAGGATTTTTTAAATAAATCTCCTATAATACTATATAGAGATAACCATAATGGAAAGGAGAAAATATGATAAGTCATGTATTATTTAGTGCTAATGAAGTAATTACTCAACCATATTCGTCCCAGCACCAAGCTATTGATATTGTTGGAGCTGGTAATACAATTAGTGATGTAATTGCCTATGATGATGGTATTGTTGTTTTAGTCGAAAGTAATGTTAGAGGAACTGACACTAATTCGTCAGGAACAGCTAGTTATGGAAATTTTATTAAAATCAAACATGGAAATAATATTCAAACATTATATGCTCATTTAAAGTATGGTAGTGTTAAAGTAAAAAAAGGTGACAGTGTTAAAAAAGGCCAAGTTATTGGAACAATGGGCGCAACTGGTAGAGCCTTTGGCGTCCACCTGCATTTTGAAATCCGGGATTATAATAATAAACGCAAAAATCCTTATGACTATTTGTGGCAAACTAGTAATTCACCTTCTTTAACGGCAACTGTTACTCCAGTATCGACAGAGAAAAAAGAAGAACCAGTAGTAACGCAAACTACTAATGAAAATCAAATTGAAACAACAGAACCAGAAGTTAATGAAAACATTGAAACAATACCCGAAAAAGATATTGCTGACGATACTATAACTGAAGAAGTCGATACGGATTATACCTTATTTGAAAATAGTGAATATAAGTATATGTCTTTATCTGATGCTTTAGACGAAATATATGTTAATAATACCTATGAGTATCGTTATAAATTAGCTGAAAAAAATGGTATTGATAATTACACAGGCACTAAAATTCAAAACTTAAACTTATTACAAATGTTAAAAAATGGAACTTTAAAAGCTGCTTATTAGTAGCTTTTTTCAAATAAAAAAATCCTCTTATGAGGAATGGGTTACTAGTTTTTCACATAATTTTAAATAAACTTGATTAGTTAAAAGACAATCGTTTAAAGCGCGGTGTTCATTTCTTTTTTCTAAATTAAAATACTCTATTAAATCATCTAATTTATGATGACTTAAAGGAAGTAACATTCTTGATAATCTTAAAGTATCAACAAAATCATTAGATAAAAATTCTCCAAGTTCTTTGATAAAATTATCATAAAGAAAATTAATATCAAAATTAACATTATGTCCGACAATAATATCATTACCTAAAAATTCTTTAAAATTATAAAGAACTTCTGTTAAATCTTTACCTTCTTTTAAAACCATTTCATTAGTAATACCTGTTAAATTAGTGGTAAAAGGTCCTACTTCATCATTAATTTTTATTAGGTTAGAAAAAGTATCAATAACTTTTTTATCTCTTACTTTAACCGCACTTATTTCCAGTATTTCACCACTAGAAGAATCTAAACTTGTTGTTTCAATATCAACGACAGTATAGTCATTTAAATCTTTAATTAAACTTTTTCCTTTGTATAATCTATTTTTGGTAAATATGCTCATTTTTAACTCCTAATCTAAATTTAATTTTTTAATAGCTTTAAGTGGTATACGTCTTGGACTTCTAACGGAAGTAACGCCACTTTCTTTTAATTTTTCAAAAGTAAATTCATCTTTGTTATAACGTTTTAATAATTTAATTTTCATAATTTTTCTCTTACCATAAGGAAGATTGGTATCTACAACCATACATTTAAACATAATTGCTTGGTAAGGTTTGGTTATATATAAATAAACAGTATCGCCATTTATAATATTATTAGGCTGCCACCAAGTAATTGTATCTGTTTCATCAAATGCCCCCATAATATCATAGTATTTAGGATTGGCTGGGAAAATCCAAGCTTCTTTATTATCTGCTAGTTCATAACTAATTTTAATTAACTTCATTATTCCTTTGTCAGTTAATGTATCATCTAATATAATACTAACCCAGCTTTTGTTCTTAAAGTGATAAGCTGGATATATTCCTTTTTGTTTTAGATATTTAGATGTTTCTTCACCTAATTTAACATTTAAAACTTCAATTTCGCCAGTTTCGGAAGGACTAATTTTACTTTTATCTATATTCATAATCGCTCCAAACCATTTATCAGTACGTTTACTACGAAAAACACCATATCCCGGAAACTTCTCCCATAAAAATTCAGGATTAACTTGGTATTCTTCCCCAATTAATTTATTTATTCTATTGGTTTGGTCAAAAATAAAGGTTTCTTCTGTAAAACAATTATTTGCAATATCCGTTAAAATATTTATATATTCTTCTTTTACTTTACTGGCAAATTCCTGTAAGTTTTCTAACCGGAAAAGTGTATATTCTTCTTCAGTTTCTAAATCATAAACCTTTCCCTTTACTTGTCCATTTTTATTTATTGTTACGATAACCTTAAAACTATTATTGATAATACTTTTAGTATATTTATAAATATCATTTTCTTTTATAAAACCATATGGAATTAGTTTATTAATATTTAATTTTCTTTTTTTAAACAATTCTTCTTCAATACTCATTAAATCACCTAGTACTAATTATATCAGAAAAAACAAGATATTAAAATTATCTTGTCTTTTTCCGTTTTTTTCTTTTTTTCTTATTTTTCTTAAGAGAGGCACTAGTAATAATAATGACAATAACCGCACCAATTAACAAAATTACATAAAGTAAAATATTATCAGAAGTATCAGGGTTATTTACCTTATTTTCTATAGCTTTATTACTATTACTTTCTTCAGAAGAAACATTTGTATTTTCTTTTTCAGGAATAGTAAAGGTTGTCATAGTACTGGTTCCATTTGTATAATTAATAGTCAAATTATAACTTCCAGGACTTAATGTTTTTAAATAATCGTTTTTTAAAGTTATTATTGTACTACCATTTTCCACAGTATAAAAATTTTTAAGTAATTCTTTACCATTTACTAAAACTTTTTCCACCATACTAGCGTCACTATCAAGTTTAAATATTAAATCATTATCTTGATATGTCGCATTTTCTCCTTCAGTAAACTGATATTCTATAGGTTTAAAATTCGCATTTATTGTTACATTGCTATAAGGCATTGTAAACTGATTATTATTTAAATTTATATCATTTCCATTACTATCTTTAATAGAAATAGTATCAAGTTTATAACCATTATTTGGACTGATATTTAATGTTACTATATTATCATTTATTTGATAAGTAATACTGCCATTAATCATTTCGTTTATATTGATAACGTAATAATTTTTATTTACATTAATTACAGGTTTAATTCCAAGTCTCATTATCATATTACTATGACTTATAAAAGAAAATAATCCCGCACTATAATAATAGTTATTATATGTTTGGTCACTTTCACCTAACCAGTAATTATCATTAGTTTGAAGCCAAGTTGGAATTTCTAAACCATATAATTCAGCAATTTCGGTCTTAGTTATATTTTGTAAATCTTCTTTATTTAAAAGCCGAGAATAATTATAAGTCCAATTATTTAAGTAACTATCAAGTCCATTATTTAAAATATCTTCCATCGAAGCTTTTTCGTTTAAAAGTCCACTATATATAATATCAATGGTATCTTTCTCGTTACTATCATTACTTATGACATAAAATGGTTCACAAGTACTAGAGCTTTCAGTACAAAATTCACCTTTACTGTAATCATAATAAACTTCATCACCAATGTTATAAGTAGGATATAAAGCTATCAATGATAAATGTAAGGTACTATCTTTTTGAATACTATAATCTTGAAGCGTATTATCGTTTTCTAAAACTTTACCGGCAAATATTAGTTGTTGCTGGTAAGGAGGAATATTTTCTTTAGCTTCAATTTGTTTTTTAACATCGGTGATTCTATCAGTTGGTTCGACTTCTAAAGTAATATGATTTCCATTTAACGTTTTAACAAATATCTGCATCGCTTCAGCTTTAACTGGACTTATTAAAAAAATACTTCCAATAAATAAAAATATAATAAATTTTTTCATAACCATCTCACCCTATCTTCATTATAGCAGACTCTCTATCTATCTGTAAATATTATTTTCACCGTTTTGATAGGCTTGAATATAATACTATGAAAAGAAAGGAGAGATTTTTTGAAAAAGATATTAATTTTCATTATTATAATAGGGTTAGTTGTTTGTGGTTATTTTATCTTTAGAAATAATGACAAAGAAACTGAACTTACTAAAGTAACAGTTGGGGAGGTTACTCATAGTATTTTTTATGCTCCGCAGTATGTAGCTGATGCTTTAGGTTATTATGAAGAAGAAGGTTTAGATGTTGAATTAATGCTTATATCTGGAGCAGATAAAGTTACCTCGGCCGTATTATCAGGCGATGTTGAAATTGGTTTCTGCGGTTCAGAAGCGACTATTTATGTTTATAATCAAGGCCAAGAAGATTATTTAGTTAACTTTGCTGGTTTAACTAAAAAAGATGGTAGTTTTCTAGTATCTCGAGAAAAAATAGACGATTTTACTTTAGAAGATTTAAAGGGAAAACATATAATTGGTGGTCGTGAGGGCGGTATGCCAGCTATGACGCTTGAATATGCTTTAAATAGTAATGGTATTGCGAGTGATGAAACTAATATTGATACGAGTATTGATTTCGCTTCAATGTCAGGAGCTTTTATTGGTGGTATTGGAGACTTTGTAGCTTTATTTGAACCAAATGCTACTGATTTAGAAAATCAAGGATATGGTTATATTGTAGCTTCTATTGGTGAACTTGGAGGGGAAGTCCCTTATACTGTTTATAATGCTAAAAAAAGTTATATTGAAAAAAATCCCGAGGTAATTGAAGGATTTACCAAGGCCACGCAAAAAGGACTTGACTATGTATATTCGCATAGTGCCGAAGAAATAGCTAAAGTCATAACTAGTTATTTTCCAGACAATAGTGAAGAAGAAGTGGCAGATATCGTTCAAAAATATATTGATATCGACCCTTGGTATGAAACTACTTATATAAGTGAAGAAAGTTTTAATCATATTCAAGATATCGTTTCTAATGCCGGACAATTAGATAAAAAAGCGCCTTATGATAAATTAGTTGATAATACATATGCCAAGGAAGATTAATGAAGTTATTAGAAATAAAAAATTTAAGAAAAATTTATCATACAAAAAAAAGAGAAATATTGGCTGTTGATGATTTCTCTTTTGATTTAGAGGGTGGCGATTTTATCGCAATTGTTGGACCTAGTGGCTGCGGGAAATCTACTATTTTGAAAATGCTTTGTGGTTTAGAAAGCAAGTCTGCGGGGAATGTTAAAATTAAAGATAATATTAAACTAGGGTATATGCCACAAGGAGATAGTTTATTTGAGTGGCGCACTGTTTTAAAAAATTGTTTATTGGGACTAGAAATAAATAAAGAATTGACTGAAGAAAATATAAATTATGTTAAACATTTACTTAAAACTTATGGGCTAGATGATTTTAAAGGTGCTTATCCTAATAATTTATCTGGTGGTATGAGACAAAGAGTATCTTTAATCAGAACACTAGCAACAAGGCCAGATATTCTTTTATTAGATGAACCATTTTCCGCATTAGATTACCAATCGAGATTAGCTGTTTCTGATGATGTATATAATATTATAAAAAAAGAAAAGAAAAGTGCGATTATGGTTACGCATGATATTAGTGAAGCTATTAGTATGGCTGATAAAGTTATTGTATTATCAGAAAGACCATGTACGATAAAAAGTATTTATGATATAAAGTTAGAAAATAAAAGTACGCCAATTAATAATCGAAAAGATAAAAATTTTGCTTATTATTATGATTTAATATGGAAGGATATTGATTATCATGTATAGCGAAGAACATAAGAACTATCTAAAGAAAATTAAAAGGTATAATTTTTCCGTTAAATTAATTCAAATTGTAATTTTACTAGCCTTTCTAATTATTTGGCAAGTTCTAGCTAGTACAGAAAAAATAAATACTTTTATCTTTTCTAGCCCGCTAGCAGTATTTGATACAATAATATCTTTATATCAAGAAGATAATTTACTTTATCATATTTGGATAACCGTTTATGAAACTTTAGTTGGTTTTGCTTTGGGCTGCGCCCTTGGTATTTTAATTGCTTCTATTTTATGGATAAATAAATTTATTTTTAAAATAGTTGACCCGTATTTAACCATCTTAAATAGTTTACCTAAAGTAGCGCTTGGACCAATTATTATTATTTGGAGTGGGGCCAATACAAATTCCATAATTATTATGGCTTTGTTAATATCAGTAATTATTACAATTTTAAATGTCTATCAAGCCTTTATTAGTACTGATGAAAATAAAATAAGTTTAATGAAAAGTTTTGGCGCAAGTAAATGGCAAATTTATTATAAGTTAATTTTACCTAGTAATGTTAGTAATATTATGTCAGCAGTTAAAATAAATATCAGTATGTCTTTAATTGGTGTTGTTATGGGTGAATTTTTAACATCAAAAGCCGGTATCGGTCATTTAATTATGTATGGCTCACAAGTATTTAATTTAAATCTTGTCATTACCGGAATATTTATTTTATGTATAGTAGCCACTTTAATGTATTATATAGTAGTTTTAATTGAAAAAAAATTATCGCATAGATAAGTGTATAATCCCCCTCTAGCTTTATTAACTATATTCATGATATAATTAATTAAAGGAGGCGGGTTATGGAATTATCAACACAATTAGGTAAAGAAATAAATAAAAAATTAGATAAAGCCACTAGTTTTGATGAAGTCGCTTTAATTTTAAAAGAATATTCAGAGTATGAACTTAAAGGTTCACAGTTAGGAAGAGCTTTTGAAAAAATGTTTGTTAAAGAGCAAGGCTTTAGCTTGCCGATAACAATGCAGCAGTTACAACAATACCATCACTCTTTTTATACAACTAATGGTGGTGATTGGTGTCGTTCTAATCAAAGTTATTTAGGTAAAAAGTATAACATCGAACGAATTAAAAGTGGAGGAAGAATTTCTGCTGTAAAAATTGATGGGTTTAATAAAAAAACTAAAATAAATCAAGCTATTAGAGCTGATATTTTAAAAACTATCCAAACAAAGAAATGTGTAATTCTTGATATAAGTTCTAATATTGAATGTGATCATAAAGATGGAATGAAAGATGATTGGCGATTAAATGATAAGTCATTTCAAAAATTAGATGATTTTCAGCCTTTATCTAAAACAGCTAATGACGCTAAAAGAGGACATTGTAAAAAATGCCGTGAGCAAGGAATTAGATATGATGCGCGGAAGTTAGGCTATTCTGAAGCTTATGTTTTAGGTAGTGCGAAAACTAAGACTTGTGTGGGTTGTTATTGGTATGACCCAAAAGAATTTAACAGAATGATTTCTAAAGATTTTAAAAAAACTGATAAATAAAAAGAATAAACTTGGTAAATAGTTTTATTCTTTTTTTAACATTTTTTCTACAGCTAAGCCAATAGCTTTTCCCAAATAACAAGGGACTGCATTTCCAATTTGCGTTAATTGCCATTTTTTGGAACCTTGAAAAATAAAATCATCAGGAAAAGATTGTAATCTAGCCAGTTCTCTAGCTGTTAATACTCTTGGTAGTTTTGGATGAATATTAACCGCACCGTGATTTTCTTTAACTGTACATGAAGGTTTATTCCAAGGACATTTTTTCCAGGAATCAGAGTAGTTTTCATATAAACTAGAGCCTTCCTTAACAGCTTTTAATCTTTTTTTCATATCTTCAGAATGTTTAGTTGGCACGTGATTAAAAAGTGGACTTGGTTTTAAAGTCATTAAGTCCCCAATAGCTTCTTTAGTAGTAATATAATTTTCTTCGGTTAATAATGGTTTGGGATGATAGTTTAAGACGCCAATTCTGTTACCTATAAATATAACTCTTCTTCTTGTTTGCGGAGTATAATAATCAGCGGCATTTAAAATGGTAACGTTAATTTTATAACCAATTTTTTCAAAATCATTTATAATTTTTTCCTCAATTTTACCACCTAACATAGATCTTAAACCAGGAACATTTTCCATAACAACAACTTTAGGTTTTAAATGATTGACAATTTCTAACATATCTAAATATAAAGTGTTTCTTTTATCTGTAACAATACGGTTACCCGCCATACTGAACCCTTGGCAAGGAAAGCCCCCAACGATAACATCGATGTTTTTACCTTTGACACTACTATAAAGATTCTCTTTGACTTTTTTTTGCCTAATGTCCCTTATTTCTACATTTTCATCAAATCCTTTTTTATCTACAAAATTATATTTATAGGTAGCAACGGCTTGAGGCATATTTTCAACGCTGGCAATTGGAGTATATCCAGCCATTACAAAGCCACAAGATAATCCTCCGGCTCCAGCAAACAAATCGATAAAATTTAAGCCATTTCTCTGCTCCTTGTTTTTCCACCCATCAGTGGACCACATTTTTGAAATATCGACATAATTGATTTTTTTAGCTTCCGTATTTATATAATTAACATCATCAAAGATTGATTTTTTTTTGTTTCCTGATATATAATTATTATACCAATTTTTATAATCCTTTTCTGCTATTCGGTATCTGTTATTTATTTTGGTTGCTTTTAAACTGCCTTCAGCAATTTGTCTTCTAATTGTTTTGATACTTTTACCAGTTTTTTTTGCTACATCTTCAACAGTTAATATTTTCATTTTCCTTCACCCTTGTCTACTTTATATGATAATTATACATGTGAAGTGGACAAAAGTCAATATTTTTTAGAAGTAAATTCTTGGGTAGCTAAAAAAATAAAAATATGCTATTATATTATTAGATGTAAAGGTGGTGATATAATGAATTTAGAAACACTTAATGATAAACAAAAAGAAGCTGTTTTAGCTACTGACGGCGCGGTGCTGGTTCTAGCTGGAGCTGGCAGCGGGAAGACCAAAGTTTTAACAACCAAAGTGGCGTATTTGATTAATGAAAAAAATATTGATCCTTATAATGTACTAGCGATAACATTTACAAATAAAGCAGCTAAAGAAATGAAAGAAAGAATTTATAAAATGTTAGGCCCAGTAGCTTATCAAATACAAATATCAACCTTTCATTCTTTAGGTTTATTAATTTTAAGAGAAAATTATGAAGCGCTTGGTTATGATAAAAATATAACAATATTAGATAGTGATGATACGTTAACCGTGATTAAAAAAATCTTAAAAGATATGAATTTAGATTCTAAAATGTATAATCCAAGAACAATTAGAAATAAAATTAGTAGTGCCAAGAATGAACTTTTAACTAGCCGTGATTATTCCAGATTTGCTGGTAATGAGTATGAACAAATAGTAACCGAAGTGTTTCAGCGGTATGAAACAAAAACCAAAAATAATAATTCAGTTGATTTTGATGACTTGTTATTATTACCAATTAAATTATTTAAGGAAAATCCTAGTATTTTATTGAAATATCAAGAAAGATTTCATTATATTTTAGTTGATGAATATCAAGATACTAATGAGGCCCAATATACATTAATTAAATTGTTAAGTGCGAAATATAAAAATATATGTGTCGTTGGGGATATCGACCAGTCAATTTATGGTTTTAGAGGAGCGAATTACCGGAATATCTTGAACTTTGAAAAAGATTATCAGCATGCGAAAACAATTTTGCTTGAAGAAAATTATCGGTCGACAGCTAATATTTTAAATGTTGCTAATGATATTATTAAAAATAATAAAAAAAGAAAAGAAAAAAATTTATGGACCAAAAATGAAGATGGTATTAAAATAAAATATCACCGCGCTTATGATGAAAAAGATGAAGCTCATTATGTGGCGGGTGAAATAAAGAAATTAATTAATAATGGTACTTCAAAAAAAGAAATCGCTGTCTTGTACCGGACTAATGCCCAGTCAAGGAATATGGAAGAAGATTTGCTTGAAGAAAATATTCCTTATAAAGTTGTCGGTAGTTTCTATTTTTATAACCGAAAAGAAATTAAAGATTTAATTAGTTATTTAAAACTGATTTATAATAGTAATGATGATGTCAGTTTAATGCGGGTTATTAATGTCCCTAAAAGACAGATTGGCCCTAAAACAATTGAAAATTTAGCTTTAAAAGCCGCTAGTGAAAATGTTTCTTTATATGGGGCTATTAGTGATGGAAAAGAACTAGCTTTTAAACTATTAATTGAAGATATTAAAAGGCAAAGTGAAGATTTATCCTTAACGGAAATTGTTGACTTAATTTTAGATAAGACAGGGATGAGAGCTGAACTTGAAAAAGAAAAGACGATAGAAGCTGAAGTAAGACTTGAAAATTTAGAAGAATTTAAATCAATAACCAAAAATTTTGAAGAAAATAATGGTGTAGTTTCGTTAGAAGAATTTTTATTAGAAATATCGTTAGTGTCAGATGTCGAAGAACATAAAAATAATGATGATGTAGTAACTTTAATGACCGTTCATGCGGCTAAAGGATTAGAGTTTGAAAATGTTTTTATTATTGGCCTTGAAGAAGGATTATTTCCGCATTTTAACTCTGTAGATAGTCCAGATGATTTAGAAGAAGAACGAAGACTTTGTTATGTAGCAGTCACGAGAGCTAAAAAATCCCTTACTTTAGTTAATGCCAAAAGACGAATGATATATGGAAATATGAGTCAAAATCCCCCAAGTAGATTTATTGGAGAAATCGATAAAAAATATTTAGATAGTGATGAAATAGAAGAAGTAGCTATTAAAAAAGAAGACATGATTGATGAAAATGCCACTTATAATTTAGGGGATAAAGTTATTCATGATAAATACGGTGAAGGTATAATTGTTGGCATTGGTAGTGTTTTAACTATTGCATTTAGTCATAAATATGGTATTATAAAGATAATGAAAGGTCATAAAAGTATAAGAAAGGTGGAATAATATGATATTAGATATAATTGAAACACTTAATGAATGGATTGAACCATTTAGAGCATGGATTGAAGAAAACCATAGTAATCCGTTTTTATGGGCTGGGCTTGTATTATTAGGCTTATTAATCTTTACTATCACTTATAACGCACTTCATAGAGATTAATGAAAGCAGTTATTCCAGTTGCTGGTTTAGGAACTAGATTTTTACCTATTACTAAATCAGTTCCGAAACCAATGCTACCAATTATTGATAAGCCGGCCCTACATTATATTGTCAAAGAAGCTTTTGACAGTGGTATTGAAGAAGTTATTTTAATTGTCAATAAGAATCAAAATAATATAGAGAAGTATTTTGCCCAAGATGAAGAGTTAAAACAAAAGCTTTTAAAAGCTGGTAAAAGAGAACTTTATGATACGTTAATTGAAATAGAAAATTTAGGTAAAATTACCATTATTGAAGAAGAAACGCTAAACGGTAATGCTTTAACAATTAATTTGGCTAAAGATTTAATTAACGAACCATTTGCTGTTCTTTATGGGGATGATTTGATTTTTAGTGATGTTCCTTGTTTAAAGCAGCTAATTGATATTCATGAGAAAACTGGAGGTAATGTTTTAGGGGCTAGAAAAGTCTCATCTAGTTTAGTTAGTAATTATGGTGTTTTTAAGCTTGATGAGGATAAAATTATTTCTATTGTGGAAAAACCAGAGGCTAAAGATGCCCCAAGTAATCTAGTATTTTGTGGTAGGGCTATTTTAAATCCGGAGATTTTTAAAGAAATAGAACATTTAAAGCCCGCTAATAATGGTGAATATCAAATAACTGATGCGATGGAAAGAATGATGACTTATCAAGATTTTTATCCTTGTATTTTTACAGGTAAATACTTTGATATAGGCAGTAAATTAGGCTTTTTAGAAGCTAATAACTACTGTGCGGCTATTAGAAATATGAAAGGCGAGTAGCCTTTTTTCTTTGGCCTGAACTAGTATTATTTTTTATCAAATAATTTTTGATTATCCTTGATATTAATTTAAATAATGTTTATAATAAAATAAGGTGAAAATTATGATAGAAAAACGAATCGATGAACTTATTAAAATAATTAATCAAGCTAATTATGATTATTATACATTAGATAAACCAACGATAACCGACCAAGAATATGATAGATATATGCAGGAGTTAATGCGGCTTGAAGAAGAAAATCCCTCTTTAAAAAGAGAAGATTCCCCAACGGTCAGAGTTGGGGGGCAAATAATTGATGCCTTTAAAAAAGTGACGCATGATGTGCCAATGTTATCACTTGGTAATGTTTTTAATGAAAGTGAGATAATAGGGTTTGATGAACGGGTAAAAAAAGTTGTTCCAAATCCTAAATATGTTTGTGAACTTAAAATTGATGGTTTATCAGTTTCCTTATTATATAAAGATGGTAAGTTAGTTAGAGCGGCTACTCGCGGGGACGGGGTAACTGGTGAAGATATAACGCATAATGCGAAAACAATTAAAAGTATTCCCTTAACAATTAAGCAAAAAATTGATATTGAAGTGCGCGGGGAAATTTATATGAGTAAAAAATCTTTTGAAAAATTAAATGCTAGTGGCGAGAACTTTGCTAATCCGCGAAATGCGGCAGCTGGTAGTGTTAGACAGTTAGATTCAAAAGTTGCGGCTTCTCGTAACCTTGATTGTTTTATTTATCATTTGCCAGACCCTGAAGATTATAATATTTATACGCATGAAGACGCTTTAAGATTTATGAAGGAACTAGGGTTTGTTACTAATCCTAATAATAAAAAAGTTAATAATTTAAAAGAAATGCTTGATTATATTAATTATTGGACTAAAAATAGACCTAATCTTCCTTATGAAATTGATGGGATTGTTATTAAAGTTAATGATTTAAGAGACCAACAAAAATTAGGATTTACGGCTAGAAATCCTAAATGGGCGACAGCTTATAAATTTCCAGCCGAAGAAGTTTTAACGAAAGTTAAAGATATTATTTTTACGGTTGGAAGAACAGGACAAGTAACGCCAAGTGCCGACCTTGAGCCCGTTAGAGTTATGGGGTCGGTTATTTCCAGAGCAACACTTCATAACGAAGATTATGTTGTTAGTAAAGATATTAGAGTTGGTGACGTCGTTTCGATTAAAAAAGCCGGTGATGTTATTCCGGAAGTTGTCAGAGTTTTAAAAGAAAGACGAGATGGTACGGAACCTGAATTTAAAATGACAGATATTTGTCCAATATGTGGTGAAGCGTTAACTAGAAATGAAAAGGAAGCTGCTTATTATTGTTTAAATCCTTATTGTGATGCCAAAAAACAAGAAAAATTAATTCATTTTACTTCCCGAAAAGCAATGAATATTATTGGTTTTGGTGATAGAATAATTGAAGATTTTTATAATTTAGGCTATTTAAAAGATTATGATGATTTTTATAATTTAAAAGACCATAAACAAAAGTTAATGGAACTTGAAGGTTTTGGCGAAAAAAGCATTGATAATTTATTAGATGAAATTGAAAAAAGTAAAAATAATTCGCTTGAAAGATTATTATTTGGCATTTCTATTCGTCATGTTGGTGAAAAAACAGCTGATATTTTAGCTAGGAATTTTAAAAATATTGATAATTTAATGAAGGCTAGTTTTGAAGATATTAATGATATTAAAGATATTGGGGAAATTATTGCTAAAAGTGTTACCAATTATTTTAATGATGAAGAGAATATTAATTTAATTAATAAATTAAAAAAACATAATGTTAATATGAGTTATTTAAAAGAAGTTAATGAAAATGAAACTTTCTTTACAAATAAAACTTTTGTTTTGACGGGTTCTTTAGAAAATTTTACGAGAGATGAAGCTAAAGCAAAAATCGAAGCTTTAGGTGGCAATTGCAGTGGTAGTGTTAGTAAAAAAACTGATGTTGTGATTGCTGGAGCTGAAGCTGGAAGTAAATTAAAAAAAGCGCATGATTTAAATATTACAGTATGGGATGAATCTACTTTTATAAATGAACTTTCTAAATATTAGGAAGTTTTTTTATTTTGTGTAAAAAATACATAAATAGAAAAAACCACTTTACATCTTTCGATAATGTTACCTTTTGCCTATGAAATGTTCTGTAATATGAAAAAGATTAAAAAAATTTTCTTTTTCTTGCAGGATTTTGTAAATTTTTCACTAATAATAATATATAGAAGCTATATTTTTAGAAAGAAGGTATGAAGATGAACGAAATAGAAGAAAAACTAAATATAAAAGATATGATATATGAGATAAGGGGAAAACAGGTGATGCTAGATAGTGATTTAGCAAAACTTTATGAGTGTAAAAACGGGACTAAAACAATAAATCAAGCAGTTAAAAGAAATGTAGAAAAATTTCCTAATGATTTCTTATTTCAACTAACTAGTGAGGAGTTTCTAAACTTGAAGTCCCAAGTTGGGACTTCAAGTATCAATACATATGGTGGAGTTAGAAAACTTCCGTATGTATTTACAGAACAGGGAGTAGCTATGCTTGCGACTATTTTAAGAACTCCAGTAGCTACAAAGGTTAGCATCGATATAATGCGAGCCTTTGTTGAAATGCGAAAATTTATTTATAGTAATAGAGATATATTTAGAAGAGTTATATCAATGGAAAATAATATTGAAATGCTTAATGATAAGCAAAAAGAAAATGAAAAAAAGTTTGATTTAATATTTAATGAATTTAAAGGAAAAGAGTTTAATGAAAAATTATTTTTTAATGGACAAATATATGATGCTTATAGTTTGCTTATTAATATTATAAGAGAAGCAAAAACCAAAATAATAATTATAGATAATTACTTTGATAAAAATATATTAGATATTCTTGCTTATAAAGATGATAATGTAAAAGCTGAAATATATGTTAAAAATATGAAGACAAAATTAGATATTGATAAATTTAATTTACAATATTCTAATACGATTGTAAAAGTTGTTAGCAATTTTCACGATAGATTTATAATAATTGATGATAAAAATTTATATCATATTGGAGCATCACTAAAAGATTTAGGGAAGAAATGTTTTGCTATTAACAAGTTAGATAATTTTTATATAAGTAGTATTAAAAAACAGTTAAAACTGTAAAATATACAACTTTTAAAATAATTGTAGGTTTATGAAGAATATTACTTTTAAAGATTAGAAAGAAGGTATAATGATGAACGAAATAAAAGAAAAACTAAATATAAAAGATATGATATATGAAATAAGGGGAAAACAGGTGATGTTAGATAGTGATTTGGCGAAACTTTATGAAACAGAGACCAAAAGAATCAATGAAGCTATTTCCCGAAATAAAGAAAAATTTCCAGAAAGATTTTGTTTTAGAATTACAGAAAATGAGTATAAATCTTTGAAGTCGTTTATTGCGACTTCAAAGGGAGGCTCAAGGAAAGGTCATACCGTTTTTACAGAGCAAGGGGTAGCAATGCTCGCGACTATTTTAAGAACTCCAGTGGCTACAAAGGTTAGCATCGACATAATGGATGCTTTTGTCGAAATGCGAAGATTTATTTATAGTAATAGAGATATATTTAAAAGAGTTATATCAATGGAAAATAATATTGAAATACTTAATGATAAGCAAAAAGAAAATGAAAAAAAGTTTGATTTAATATTTAATGAATTTAAAGGAAAAGAGTTTAATGAAAAATTATTTTTTGATGGACAAATATATGATGCTTATAGTTTGCTTATTAATATTATAAGAAAAGCAAAAACCAAAATAATAATTATTAGTGTATGTTCATTATTATTAATTATGACTGTCGGTTATGCAGCAATGAATACTAATTTGGAGATTAAAGCTAAAGGAAATGTTATTAAGAAAGCTACAGCCGGAAGTGATTTGGTAGACCAAGCTGGAACAGTAACCAGTGGAGATGGCCTTTATGCCGATAGTTATGAGAGTAATGTTTATACCTACCGAGGAAGTAATCCAAATAACTATGTAACGTTCAATGGAGAGATGTGGCGAATCATAAGCGCCAACACTAGTGATAATACTATCAAGATAATGAGAAATGCCGTGTTATCAGATAGAGCGTTTGATACAAGTAGTAATGGAAGATATGATGGAAAATATTGTAATGATAGTAGTTGGGGCTGTAATA
>CALVRT010000012.1 GCA_944358735.1 uncultured Bacilli bacterium
ATGCTAAATGGACTAAAACATCAAGTTCAAAAACTTATACAGCAACATTCTATTCAAATGGACGAAGCTATTCAACGAAGAGTTGTACAACGACAGGTAGTAGTTGTAGCATAACAACCCCATCAGCACCAACGTCTTCATTTTATAAACCAGCTAATGCTACAAGCTTTAGATTTTGGGGAACTTCATCGACATCAACGACTGGTACGAGCGCGAATTCTTCTTTAACGTTATCTACTAGCCGAACATACTATGCAGTATGGCGAACTAGTTCAGGGTCTACTGGTAGTAAACCATCTTGCTCTTTAACTTTAAGTGGTACTAAAGGTAATAATAGTTGGTATACTAGTGATGTTAAAGTAAATATGTCAACTAGTGGCACTGTTACTTCTAAAGGTCTTGCTACTTCTCAAAATTCAACAAATGGAAGAACAAGTGTGACACATACAGCTGATACTAGGTCTGTAACTTATTATGGATATGTTAAAAATTCAGCTGGTAGTAGTTCCTGTTCAATAACATTTAAAAAAGATGAAACTAAACCAACTTTAAATTATACTTTGAATAGATATGGTTGGGGTTCAGTACTTGGTTCATATACTTCTGGTCAATATACAGTTAATCAAGTTCAGCGAATTTTATCGCCTTCTGATAATATGAGTGGTGTTGCAAGGACTGAATATCGAATAGCTGATCAAAGCACTTGGTATACGGAAAATAATGTTGGAAGTTATATATTTAACGAAGGTGTTGATGATACTTATTACCGGGTTATTGATAATGCTGGCAATATAAGTAGTAATGTTCATTTAGTCATTAAAGTTGATTGGACACCACCAGCTTTTAGATGTTCATTTAACAGCAATAAGAGTGATTGCCAGCCAAATAGTCATATAGGTGGAGCATGTAATTATACTGATAATTATCCTGGGTCAGGAATTAATTATATAACGCGTTCTGGAACATATACTTATAATTATTCAGGTTCTGGTTGTGGGAATACGGGTACTTATAATATTGAAGTTAAAGCCAATTGGGATACTGGATTTGATTTTTGTTTCTGGTGTGGCTCTCGTTCACAAGTTACTTGGCGTTGTAACGGAGCTTGTGATAATGCTGGAAACTGTACCGGTACAGGTTACTGCGGACCATATAGTTGGTAATTAAAAAGACTAAATTTAGTCTTTTTCTTTGGGAAAATTTATAGTATAATTGATGTCGGAGGAATTTTTATGGAGTTAATTTTAATTAAATATGGGGAACTTACTACGAAAAAAGATAATCGTAAATTTTTTATCGATACTTTAGAAAATAATATTAAAACTTTATTAAAGGAAGAAAACATTGTTATTCACAAAGATAGAGTAAGAATGTATATTGAATGTGAAAATGCTTTAAAAATTAGTGAAAAGTTGAAAAAAGTATTTGGTATTTTAAGTATAGTAATTGCTTATAAAGTAAATAATAATATCGAAGACGTATTAAAAAAAGCTTTAGAAATTATGGATAAAGATAAAAAAACATTTAAAGTTGTTACCAAAAGAGCTGACAAACGTTTTCCCATTTCTTCAATGGAATATAGTAAAAATTTAGGAGCTTTAATTTTAAAAAATAGTAATTTTACTGTTGATGTTCATAATCCAGATATTACTTTAACAGTGGAAATAAGAACAAACGGGACTTTTATTTATACCGATGAAATTAAAGGATTAGGAGGTTATCCAGTCGGAATTCAAGGAAAAGGGTTACTAATGTTAAGTGGGGGAATTGATAGCCCGGTTGCTGGCTATTTAACTTTAAAAAGAGGAGTCGATATTCACTGCCTATATTTTGAATCACCACCACACACAAGTATGGAAGCGAAAAATAAAGTTTTAAAACTCGCACAAATATTAAATAATTATTCAGGCAAAATAAAAGTTCACGTTGTTCCTTTTACCAAAATGCAGGAAGCAATTTATAAAAATTGTCCCGACATTTATATGATAACCATAATGCGAAGAATGATGTACCGAATTGCGGATATTTATGCGGAAAAAATAGGAGCAAAAATTTTAGTTAATGGTGAAAGTATCGGGCAAGTAGCTAGTCAAACTTTAAATAGTATGTATTGTATTAATAACGTAACAAATAAACCAGTTATTCGTCCAGTTGCTTGTCTTGATAAACTAGAAATAATTGATATTGCTAAAAAAATAGGCACTTATGAAACAAGCATTTTACCATATGAAGATTGCTGCACCATTTTTGTACCTAAACATCCCGTAATTAATCCTGTTTTAAGCAAATGTCTTATGTATGAAAAAAACTTTGACTACGAAAGTATTTTAAAAGAAACTATTGATAATATAGAAGTTATTACTAATTTTAAACAAGATAATTTTGAAGATTTACTTTAACAAAAATTACCAACAAAAAAAATGTATTTTATCGCCAAATGTACACAAGATATTAATGTACAGGAGGTGAAAAACATGACTAGTAATAATAAAGTAGTAGTTCCTGGTGCTAAACAAGCAATTGAACAGATGAAATACGAAATTGCTAACGAATTAGGTGTTCAAATGGGACCAGATGCAACTAGTAGAGCTAACGGTTCAGTTGGTGGAGAAATTACTAAAAGACTTGTACAAATGGGTCAACAACAAATTAGTGGTTCACAACGTTATTCTAAATAGTTATTATTAAAAACTATCATAAAGGTATTATTTTATGATAGTTTTTTCATTTTTTTTTAAAAATTTACAAAAAAAAGAAGGATTTTTTAAATAAAGCTCCTATGATATATAATAGAAGGGGATTTTTCCCTTCTAAATATGGGAAGGAGGTATTTGTTTGCAAAATAATATTAATGGCCTTAATGATTTATTATTTCATCAAATCTTCTGTGGCCATGGAGGAGAAAAACTATTAAAACCTTTTTTAGAGGAGGTATTGCCTACCAAAGAGTTTAAATATTTAAAGATTTTAAATCCAGTATTACCTTTAGAAAGAATTAATGAAAAGTCTAAAATTCCTGATTCTTTAGTTCAAACTGATAAATATATTATTAATACTGAATGTAATAGATTCTATTATCGTTATTTAAATAGAAAAAATTTTGCTTATGCAGGTTCAGTATATAATTCTTATATTGATAAAGGAAAGGATTATAAAGATATGCCTGATATTATTCAGCTTAATTTAAATGAAAATTTACCGAAGTATTTTAATAATCAAAAATATCAGTATGAAGTTTATGATAAAGAAAGGGACGAATATTATGTCGATAATTTAAAAATTATAACTTATAATATAGACAAAATAGTCGAGTTATATTATAATAAAGGTAACCATGAAGTCCGGGAAGGGGCACCTAGATACGCGAGATATTTAATAATGTTAAAGCTTTCCGGCGAAGAATTAGACAAATATTGTGAGAAGGGAGACGAGTTTATGAAAGAATATAACAAAAAGTTTAAAAAACTTACAACCGCAGATTTTGCGAGTGTATTTATGAAATTTGATAAGGAACATGAAATGCAACTAATTAAAGATAGTTTTTACGACGATGGATTTGACGATGGAATGAAAAAAGGCGAAATTGCTGGAAAATTAGAAATGGCTATTAGTACAGCAAAAAGTTTATTAAAATCAGGCATTGACGAAAAAATAATTAGTAATGCCACTGGCCTATCACCAAAAGAAATTGATAAACTTAAAGTGGTTCAGTAATACCTAGTTAATAGTTTTTACATGAAAAGCCCCAAAGGGCTTTTTAATATATTAAATAAAAAACTATATTACTAAACTAATGCAAAAGTTAATAAATTATATATTTTTTTTGACAATTTTTTTATATTTTTTATGATATTTTATAATTGGGTGAAGAAAAATGAAATGTAAATATCATATTTATGACGACTATTATAAAAGGTTGTCTTTTTTTGACAAAAAATGCATATAATTTTTTAGGTGATACAGTGTTTAAAAAACTTAAAGATTATATTTTAGAAACCGAATTTAAAATAATTTTATTAGATGGAAAAGTGGATATTGTAAATTATTTAGACATTGATCACTTTGACGATAATAAAATTATTGTAAGAAGTAATAAAGGTATTGTTATTATTAAAGGCGAAGATTTAATTATTTCTAAACTTTTAACTGACGAAATTTTAATCTTGGGAAAAATAAAAGGTATAGAATTTGTTTAATTTATTTCAAAGTAGAATTGCTTTAAATGTTAAAGGTAGAAATATAAATCGCTTTATAAAAAAACTTACAAGTAGAAAAATAGATATATTATCGTTAAAATATATTAATAGAAATGAATTAAATATAGTTATTTATAAAAAAGATTATGAAAAAGTTTTAAAAATAAAAAGTATTTACGATATACTAGAAACTGATGTTTTTGGACCTTTAAAGTTAAAAAAAATAATTAAAATTAATAAACATTTATTATTATTCTTATTATTAGGTTTTACTTTGTTTTTAATTTTAACTAATATTATTTTTAAAGTAGAAGTAGTTCATAATAATAAAGAAATAAGAACTTTAATTTTAAAAGAATTAGAAAATTATAATATTGAAAAATATAAGTTTAAAAAAAGTTATAAAACTATTCAAAAAATTAAAAAAAATATTTTAAATAAATATCCTGATAAAATAGAGTGGCTAGAAATTGAAGAAGTTGGAACTAAATATATAGTTAGATTAGAAGAAAGAGAAATTTTAAATAATGATAATGACAATATACCAAGAAACGTAGTCGCGAAAAAAGATGCCGTGATTAAAAAGATACTAGCAGATACTGGAGAAGTTATTAAAAGACCAGGAAATTACGTTAAAAAAGGTGATACTATTGTTAGTGGTCAGTTATATGTTTTTGATAAAGAAAGAGGCAGGGTTAAAGCAGATGCGAAAGTATATGGTGAAGTTTGGTATGTTCTTAAAATAAATTATCCTTTTGCTTATTATGAAGAAAAAGAAACAGGAAGAAAAAAAGAAAACTATGTTTTAAAAGTTTTAAATAAAGATATTGATTTAAGCACTAAAAGTTATAAAAATAAAAAATATGAAGAGGAAAACATTATAAGTCATCCCTTACTTCCAATAAAACTTGTCTATCAAAAACAAAAAGAAGTTAAAGTTATTAATGAAGTTCTTACTTTTGACGAGGCTTTAAGTAAAGCTCAAGAAAAATTAACAAATAAAATAAAAGATAAATTAAAAGAAAATGAGTATATTATTAATTCTAAATATTTAAAAAGTAATATTAAAGACGGTAGTATTGAAGTAGAAATGTTTTTTTCAGTATGTGAAGATATTACTGATTATCAGGTGATTACTAATGAATAGTATAAGTTTTTTTCTCGCATTTATTATTTTATTTACAATTTTAATTATTAAAGGTATGAATATAAGTGATTTCATATCTTTAATTTTTATAATTTATTTATTTTTTTTAGTATATCTTGTTACTAGAAATCAAATAATATATTATGATTCTAATTTTATTCCTTTTAAAGAAATATGTAGATATTCTTTATTAAGTGATTTATTTATTAAAAATATAATAGGTAATATTTTACTTTTTATACCTATGGGAATGTATTTAACTTATAAATTACATAAATTATATATAATTATTATTTTAGCTTTATTTTTTCCTTTATTAATCGAAGTATTACAATTATTTATAAATAGAGTATTTGATATAGACGATATTATTTTAAATTTTTTAGGAACAATTATTGGTTATTTTATTACTAAACTAATTGACTAAATAAAAAAAATATAGTATATTCTTATTAGAGGATGGATATTATGAAAAGAAACAGAAAAAGAAAAAAATTAAATAATATTATGATTATTAGTGTATGTGCGGTTTTACTGTTAATGACTGCCGGTTATGCCGCTATGAGTACTAATTTAGAGATTAATGCTAAAGGAAATGTAGTTAAAAAAGCTACAGGTGGTGAGGCATTACTTGATAATGTAGATATAGTTACTGAAGGCGATGGCCTATATGCTGATAGTTATGAAGAGAATGTGTATACTTATAGAGGAGCCAATCCAAATAATTACGTAACTTTTAATGGAGAACAATGGAGGATTATTAGTGTTAATACTGCAGATAATACTATTAAAATAATGCGAAATGCAGTGCTATCAGATAGGTTATATGATAATACAAGAACAACAGGAGGATATTGTAATTATAGTCATTGTAATATCTGGGGAAGTCGTAGTACATTGTATGATACAAATTTAAGTCCAATAACAAAGTTAGCTAGAGAAGTAAACGGAACGAAATATGCGTTACCAAGTCA
>CALVRT010000013.1 GCA_944358735.1 uncultured Bacilli bacterium
AGCTAATGTCAAAATTTATTTTGGCATTTTGTTCTTTATGCAAAAAGACATCACTAGATGATAGAACTTTTCCACCATCATAAGATGTCTTTCTGCGAACAATGTATCACAATTTAGTGGGAAGGTATGACGTGATACATCTAATAAATATATTGTTCAAAAAAACAAAAAATATTCAAAAATAAACAATATTTTATTAAAAATTGACTTATATACAAACAAATCAATTTTAATAATTATTTATTTTCTTCTTTTAAAATGAAATATTTACAATCATAAGCACAATAATTCTCAATGTAATCATCAATATTTACTGCATCATTTATTTCATTATGCTTCTCATTATTATTTGTACAAAAACCTTTTAACCGAAGTTTATTATAAGCCCAATCACCAACAATATAATCATAGCCATCAAAATAATCAGTTAATTTAGGCTCAACAGCTTCTTTATCGAAAGCATTTTTATAATTACGAACAATTTTATACTTTTTATCATTCATTACTACATTCATTTTAATCACCAATTATATTTTATCAAATATCAAGTAAGAAGTAAAATTATAATAACAAAAACTTCGTTTCTATTATGAAACGAAATTTAAGTTTTTAATTAATTTGATTTGTTTTAGGAACATTTACATCTTCAGAAAACTGAACTTGTTTTATTGTTTCTAGTTGTGCAAGCATCGTCTTAATTTGACTATTGAAATCAATTTGTTCTTGACTTTCAAATCCCATAAAATCAATACTAGCAATTTGACTATGATTAAAAGCTAATGTCTTATCAGCAGTAATTATTCCCTCTGGATAAGTACAAGCACTATAATCATATACCTTCTTATTATTATCCATTGGACAATAGCCTACTATCATTATTTTTTTTGTTGCACCTTGTAAAGTTACAATTGTTCCTATTGGTAAATATTTTTCTTTCATTTTCTTTTTCCTCCTTCATTAATTTGACTCATATCTACTCTTACTATGCCACCGTCAAAATATTCAATTACTTTAACAGGCATACCAAACATATTTTGTAATTCCTTTTCTAATTGCGTATTTAAATTTATTAATAAATCTTGCTGCTTATCATAATTCTCCTCCCATTTTTCATCGGTCATATCATTTTGATTAAATTCGTCATATCGAACACCTATGACTAAAGATTTATGACTACCACTATAATTAAGAGAATTCGGTCCATAAAACACATTATAATTTTCCGCTGATTGCAATAATCTTTCTTGAATAACTTTAGCAAATGTTGTTTCAATAAACTTAGCATCCTCCTCAGTAAGCGAAGTATTTTTACTCAAAAATTTATTTGTTAAATATTTTAATTCTGTAGTATTTAAATACTCAATATATATATTATTTCTAACATAATAATACTTCATATCAGCATTATTATAAAACTGATAAATATCTTGCTCAACTATAGGAAGTGGTAAAAAATTTAAATTACTATTAACCAATATATTATCATACTTACCTAAAACTTTAATTTTTAAGTATTGATTTAATAAAGAACGATACAAAGACGATAATTTTAAATATGTTTCTCTATTACTGCCTAATTTTTGAAAATAATCTTGATTAGAATTGGGCATTATATTTAAATAATCGCTTTCAGTAATTATATTCATTATATCACCTCCTAAATCCCTGTAATTGTTGATGCTGAACATAAAAAGTTAATATATTTTAAATTATTCCAAGAAATAAGATAAGGTTTTCCCCAAGAATCAACTAATAATCCCTCAGGATTTGTACCTATAACAAACATTGCATGAGCAGAAGTGTCCATACAATATTTCTCTCCAGTAATCATATTAATCAATACTGGATTTCCTATTGCTTTACCATTACTAACACTTATTGAAACATTTTTATTATCAGAAATTGCTTGTTCAATTTTGCTTTTTAATTGATTAATATCATATTCAAGTATTTTTCCAGTTTGCGTATCAAAATTATTTCCCATTTTTTCACCAGTTAAAGCACTATAATTTCCATCATAACTTTCCCATTTATGGCCCAAATATTCGACTTCATAACTTAAATTAGAATTATGACTTTTCAAAAAGTTATTAATTACGGTTTTGGCTTTTCCAGTTAATAAATTATTTAAATATATTTGACTTTCAAATAATGGCCCTTGTTTTATTAAGTGGTTATCTTTTTTTCTATTATCTATTATTTTATATTTATTACCTACTCTTTCAAATAAATTACCACCATTACTGACATCATTAGCAGTCATATATAAATCAAGTAATAATTCATTACCATTTAATTTTCCATTAACATACATTGGATAACCAAAAATTTCTTCAAAACGTTCTGCATCATTTTTAAAAGTATTAACAATTTCATTACAAACATCAGCATAACTACAAGCACCAGGATTATCAAGATTATTTAAAATTTTAGTTGCATCAGCACTTGAAAATCCAGCATTTTTTAATTTTTGACGTAAGTGTTTAAATTCTGGACTACTGTGTTTTAAAACTCTAAGGCCTCCTTGGTCAACGCCTATTGTTTGGCCCTCTTTAGCCATTTGAATATCAAATATGTTACTTGTAAGTGGCACACTATTATCTAAAACAGTCGCTCCAGTTTCATTAACTTTAATATTTTCTAAATTACCCGCGTTTTCATTAAACCATTTAATAGTTGTTACCTTATCAGATAGATTACTATCGCTTATGAAAAGTTTACTAGGAAATAAAGCACTAGTCCAGGCATTATTATCAATAATTGTCGTATTACTGTGCTGGAGCAAATTATCTATTTTTTGAGATAAAGTCAAATTATCAAAATTACTTTCTGTAGCAAAAGCTGTTTTAACATCAGTTCCAAAAAATTGTTTAGATACCGGTAGTTCTCCAATCCCTGATAATAATCCAGCTAACGTCGTATTAAGTAATACTCCACTAACGCCTCCATTATCTTCAAATCTTTCAACATAATTTTTATCAGAATATAAACCTTGAAGGGCAGTTCTAAGTGGTATATCAGCAGCACCACTTAATATATCAACACCTACAGTTTTAAAACCAAGTCCAGCAAATTTGCTTCCTAAAAGCCACTGACCACCTTCCCAAGCACCATTTAAAAGACCGTATGATATACCTTCAAGCGTTGTTGCTCCATTATTCCAAGCTTCCTCTGCTCCTCTACTAGTTCCGGTTGCAAAAGAAATAGCACTACCAGCTTTACCAATATTTTGAGCTTTCGATAAATTAAGCGCTAGACTTCCAGCCTTACCAGCTGTTGATGCCCCACTAATTGCGGCTGAACCTCCAGCTGTAGCTACAGCTAAAGCAATTGTTCCAACAATATAACTAGCACCCTTAATTAAGTCATAACCACCTGTTTCATATTTTACAGCATCAATTGTATGTTCATTTAAAAAATTACCAATACTTGTCTCATTAAAGAAATAATCAAAAGCATTATCAACATGTTTTTCTTGGACAAAACTTTGAACTCCTTCCCAAACACTATCAATCGCACCAAGACCTTCACCGGTTGCTAGATAAGAGCCTAAATCAAGAAAAGCTGCAGGAACTGTAGCTCCAACACCAAGTACTAAAGCACCTAAATCAACAACATCTTCAACTATATTGCCAAGACCATTAACAACACCCAATAATGAAGTACCAGCACTTGAAATTACTGTTGCTCCAACATCAAGAATATTATTTCCTATATTAATTATTGTTTGCCCAATCTCACTATTTGTAAAATCGTCAACCAATTTAGAAACTATGCCACCAACATTGTTCGCCGTATCTATCACTGTAACTTTTGCATCATTAAAAGCATTTGAGACACTATCTTGAAAATTATTAAACTCTGTAACTACGCTATTTGTAAAATTATTCCACCAATTAGTAACTGTGCGTGCCCCATTAATAACTGTTGCTTGCGTTTCTTGCCACATTGCACCTACATTATCTGTAAAATTTTGTAATCCCCCTTGAATGCCATTTGCAATATTACCAACAAATTGCATTCCGCTAGCTAAAATATTTTGAGCAATTGCTTGCCCATTATTAACAGTTAAAAAAGTTGATAAAGCACTGATAAAATTATCACCAAGTGCCAAAACATCTCCAGATAAAGAACCTTTTAAAGCACCTAAGATATCACCAAACAAAAAGCTAGCATTAGTAACCATACCACTAGTCTCAGCCATTATTTTATAATATTCTTGAACAACATCATTAACTTTAGTATGATAATTTTGAGTTTTATCAGACAACTTACTTACTTGATTAGCAATATTGCCCAAATTATAAGATAAACGACTTTTTATTCGCGAATCCAAAGCACTATTACAAATGTTTATTTTATTAGCTACATTATTTAATTTTTGTGTGGCGTCACTAATTGATGCATTACCATTCCCTACAATATCTGGATAAAAATAACCCACACTCATATTACTCCTCCTTATTTTGTTTTAATCTTGCTTCTTCTTCAGCGTTTATTTGTATAGCTATACTAACAATACTACTCGCAATAGAGTTCAAAGTACTAATCTTTGGTTTAATAGTATCCATCAAAGTTTCTAAATTTGTTATCACATTTTTTATTTTTTGAGTACTAGCACCTTTTTCTAAATAAGACACAGCATTTGAAAGTATACTTAATGTTTGTGAAAGCTCATTAGCAGCCTCTCTCAATTCACTAGCCACTTGCCTTGCGGCAACAACACTAACCATATATTACTCCTCTCTATTAATTTCTTATTACTGGAGACAATATCTCCACTAATAAGAAATTACATAATGTAATTTTCTTATGATAAAGCTTGATCTTGGCTTTGATAAGCTTCTTTAAATTCATTAAGTTTTTCAGTCATTTCGGTTACTACTTGATTCATAGTTTCGTTAGCTGAATTACCTAATTGTGTAAAAGCAGATTTATATGATTCGGCAGCTTGTCCATCATAATGACTAGCAATACTATTTACAACATTTCCACATAAATCATCAGTAAAAATTGAAGATATTTGTGTTTGAAGATTTTTAATATTTGACGCCATAGAATCTACTGCCACATAATTAATACCTGATTTTGCCATTTTGCACCTCCTATTTTAACTTTCGAAACTTGCCCAAGCATCTGCTTGTGCTGATAAATTGTCAGCTGATTCATTTAATGCTTGTGTGATTTTTTCAAAATCACCTCTTAAACTTTCAACAGCATTTACAAATTCACCGGCTTTTGGACCATACCATGCTTTACTTTCATCACCAGCGCTAACGTGATTGTTAATTTCTTCATATAAATTCTCAATTTTTTTATTAAAGTTAACAGCAGCTTCTCTAATAGCTTCAGCATCTCTTTTTAATCCTTCACCATCTTGATGCATTCCGTTCATAACCTCACCTCCCTTCAAATAATAATAACTTTAGAACCATTGGTTAATCCAGATTCTTTAACAATAACATTTGGATTTATTTGCTTCCCATCCGCACCATATAAACAGCTTTCTAATTGTCTTTCAAAAGCGCCGTGAGAAAGCTCAATTAAACTTTTTTCTAACAACACCGTAATATTGGCAACTGTTTTTCCTACAGGAACAAATACATTATACGTTTTATCCATAATTGGAATAACAAGTTCAATTAAAATTTTATTTTCCATTTGGATCATCTCCTAACATTTTAGTAAATTTAGCTGATCCGAGAATAATAACATATCCATAATTATCGCCATAATCTTTTTTTCTATCTTTCGGCATTCTCGTTACTTTAATTGTCGTTTGATCAGACAAACCACTACCTAACCAAATTCCATTATTTTTAGTAATTGCTGTTTTATACCACTCATTATATTCATAAGTCTTAAATTGATCAGCAGTATCAACCAAAACAAACAACACTTTTCTTGTATCTGCACCTTTAATCATCATCTGTTCAAATGTTTTTTTATGTTCAGAGTCTAGCCGATTATATAAATTACTAAAACCAATAATAACACACATAATATTATCTTCGTTATTTAATGAGTCTAAGTTATAATCATTTTCTTTATAAATTTCATTTTGCCGTATTATTGTATCATTTAGACTTTCAATTATCTTATTAAAATGATTACTATAATAACTATAACTGCTATTGTTTTTAACAACTTCTAAAGTATCAATCACTATAGTTTTAAATACTTGCGTAAATTCATTTAATAAAGGTGGCAGAAAATAATTAAAAGTATCTGGATTTATCGATGTAATAAGAGTTGTATAATTTGCTTTAAAGTTATAAATGGCAATACTTAAATCATTTTTATAAACACCAACAGGAATTAAACCGTTTTGATTAATTTTTGACTTAAGCATATCTAATGTAATTCTTTCTGGTAAAACAGGTATTTGCTTAGCAATATACTTCGCATTTTTTCGAAGTTCTAAACATACATTTTCAATAAATGAATTTTGTTTTTCTTTTTCACATACTAAAGCTGTTTGAAATTCGTAAATATTATCACGTTTAATTAAACCCCGTCCAGAAATATCCGACGGATAAACACCGCCAGTTTTCCCAACAACCGAAACATAATCTAAATTATCGTTAAGTTGTAAAGGAATCTGTTCTTTAAAGTTTTGGCCTAATTTATAGCGAACTGAATTCGGTGCAGTTGCCGTAATAATAAGTACAATTCCATACTTAAAACAATCTCGTGATAAAGTTATTAAACTTTCATTAACCGTTTCATAGTTTTCCAAAAATGCCTCATAATTATTGATAATAATTATAATTGTTGGTAATGGATTTTCGCTATTTTTATTATACAAATTAAAATCACCATTATATTTTCCCAAAACTTTCTTACGAGCATCAATAATCCCATTTAACATTTTAAACAAATTTTCGACTTTTTCTTCTTCTGAAGAAAATACAATGTCACCAACTTGTGGAGCATTTTTAAAAACCTTCAAAAATTCTAAGCCAAAATCTAAAATATAAATATTTACTTCATCAGCTCCGTGATCAATTATAGTTGAATAAACAATAGTTGTTAATAGATCTTCTTTGCCACTATTCGCAGTTCCATAAATAAGAGTATTTCCATTTAAGGATAAATTTAATGTTAATAAATCTTGCCTCTGATTATTTGGATCATCAAATTCACCAATAACTGGATTTATAAATTTATTTTCTTTAACATAATTATATTTTTTTCTTAATTTGTCAATATAAATATAAGCAGGTATTTTATCCAGCCACAACTTATTTACTTTTATATTTTGATTGTTAGCTAATAGCGATAAATACTTAACAATATTTGTCAATTCTTCTCCTTCAGGTTTTACTGTTACCATATTATTATCGCTAACATTTTTAAAAACATTACCAATATTATCAATAAAACCTATAGACGTATCAACTTTCTTTTGCCTTTTTTCTTGTGGATAATATGGGGCTCCACACCAAGCCGACTGACCTAGAGCAAATAATTCATTATATCCGACTTGTAAATAAAAACGTCCAACATCGACTAACGATGCAGCAGCAGGAATACCAATCATATCCTTACTATCTGCTTTATCCTGTACTTTTAAACAAACCCGAAATTTACTATTACTCCAAATTTGATCATCAACAATACCTGATGGTTTTTGAGTAGCCAAAATCAAATGAACACCTAAACTACGACCAATACGTGCGGTACTAATTAATTCTTTCATAAATTCTGGCTGTTGAACCTTTAACTCAGCAAATTCATCAGATATAATAAATAAATGTGACACTGGAGTATCAACTAAGCCCTCACGATAATAACGTTGATATTTATAAATATCAATAGTACTTTCACCCAGTTTATCACGCGTGGCATTAAAGATCTTTTGTCGACGATTAAGTTCACTATGAATTGAAGCTAATGCCCGGTTCATTTCTATTGTATCTAAATTAGTTATAGTACCTGCTAAATGTGGTAAAGAAACACCTGTATCTTTATTTTCAAAAGCTCCAGCTAATCCACCACCTTTATAATCAATCAGTACAAAAGAAACTTCATATGGATGAAAATTAACAGCTAAAGATAAAATATACGTAATAATAAATTCACTTTTACCGCTTCCAGTCATACCAGCAATCAACCCATGAGGACCATGCTGTTTTTCATGCAAATCTAGTTTAAACAATTCCCCATTTTCATCGATACCAATAGGCACATTTAAACTAATTGTGGGATTGTTGCTATTCCATAAATATGAAGAATTAAGTTGCTCAACTTTACCAACATTATACATTTCCAAAAAGCTAACTACTTTAGGTAATTTTTGAGCACTATCATTTATCTGTAATGGTATCTTATTTAAAGTTGTAATACATCTTTCCATATTTACACGATTTTTAATATTTAAATCTGCAACAAATGCTTGTTGCTTACCAGCAATTAGTTCATTTTCGAAAAAGCCAGATGTTTTCCCGTTTTCTCCATCAATGGTAATAAAAGTTGAACATTGTTTTGGTAAATTTGATAAAATCCGACTACGAAATATAATACTAAAACCATAATTCATTTCAGAATTTAATATTTTTTTGATAATACCAACGCTTCTAGTCATTTTAGGATCCTCAACTATAATAAGATAATATGGTGCGTAATTTTTATAATCATATTTGCTAATTTTATTGTCTTCAATATATTTTCTCGAGTTAAAAACTTGTTCTAAATAATTTGAAATTTGCTTAACATCATCTTGATTTACACCATAAAACCTAATTTGTCGATAATCATCAAAAAGATATGGGGCCATTTTTAAATATTCTAAATTATTTTCAGTATTACTTAGAAAAACAATTTTCAAATCACGATAACTATGAAAGGTCATTAATTGTAATAAAATACTATCAAAAAATTGATTTGTTATTTCATTATCTCCAATAACTGCAGAAATATTTTTTTCAGCTAATGATATAACAATAGGAACATCATTTATCATTCCGCGTTTATTTATCATTTCAAACATCATAGACTTTAAGTTATCTTCATTTAAAGAAAAGTGTTCTTCGGGATATTCAATAGTAATATTAGGTTTTTTAGAACCCAAGCCTAAATTTACTGTTAAAAAATCTTTTTGATGTATTTCTTTTTCCCATAAATTTCGTTTCTTATTAAAAATAATATTTTGACATTCTTCTAAAGAAACGTTATTTTCAATCAATACTTGTTTTTCTTGCATCATTAAACTTCGGATATTATTACTTTTTTGAATTAAATATTTCTGATATTTACCTTGTCTTTCTTCTTCTTTTTTCTTATCCAATTTTTTTTGGAATCTATTAGATAATATTGGCCAAAAAACCATCGTCATAACCATTGCTATAGCCATAACTAAACTAGGTAAAGCACTAGAAAAACTTTCTCCATTAGCCATACGATTAATTGCATTCCACCCTGTCACCATTGATACCATACCCATTGTCAGCATTGGACCAATTGTATATAAAAAAGGCATTTCACTTTCTTGTTTCTTTTCTGGTGGGGCATCGACTTTTACTGTTTGATTTTCAAATGCAGTAATAAATCTTGGAGATTTTTCAAAACAATCATCATCAGTATAAGCAACAGCATACGGATCTTCTTTAATATTATTATTAATTGTTGCTTGTGAATGAGTTTTAGTTGTTAATATAATCCTATTAATTTGGACTTGATTATTAGGATTGTTTATAACCAAAAAATTATTCATAAAAATAATTTGTAAACCCATTATAAAGATCGTATCACCAGCACCTAATATTTTATTGCTAACATTTCTTTTATTAACATATATATTAAATTGATTATCCAAATTATGAACAACATAAGTTCCATTTTCAAAAGATATTTGTAATTGATGCTCACCAATTAACTGATTGTTATAGATAATATCATTATCAGAAGCTTTGCCTATTTTTACTGAACTATTATTAACAATTGCATACTCGTGAAACGTCTGATCATAAGTTGGCGATGTATAAAGATACATATATTCTTCATTGACTTTAATTTTATACATTTGATAACTATCTAAAATTACCTCTGGTTGCCCAATTTCATTATAATATATTGTTGCTTCCTCATTACTTTTAGCCATCCATCTATCATTAGATGCCGTAATATTAATCAAATTATCTTCTTTTCCATTTAGTTGATAAGTAAGCCAATAGCTACCTTGTTTTATTTGCGGTAATGTTAATGTATTTATTTTATACTGACTAATTAAATATACTATCATACTAGCCACCATACCTTTTTCTATAATTTGCTACCATATTTTCTATACTAATTATATAATAGTTCAAATACTAAGTCAATAAATTTGAGAAGAATTATCAATCATTACTCTTCTTCATAAGGTACTACTAAAGAAGGAGTTGATTCATTAAGGCCAGAAACATAATATTTAGGAACAGTACCAGTTACTAATTTTAGTGCTACTGGAACCTTTGATGTAACTTTAATAACATCTTCATAAAACGGAAGTATTACTTGTTCATTTATTTCTAAATTAACATAAACTTCTATTAAAGCATTATTAATACCGTAATTTGTTACTTCACTCGAAACACTACTAGTAGCATCACCTACTAAACTAATTTTAACTGGTATTTTGGGTCCAATATTGTTTAATAACGAATTATTAAAAATAATTCCACTACTAATTTCATAAATAATTCCCTGTCTTAATTTTTCTTTATCATAATCAACTAAAACACTATCAGAAAACTCTAAAGCATCAATATCACCTTTTTCAATATTTCTCAAATTTATCTGGACACTATTGGTAGTTTCCGTTAAAAATCTATTGACCTCACTACTATTAAAGTCAATCGACTTTATTTCACCATTACTATCCTGAGTAATGGTAAATAAATCTTCAGGGTCAATTTTTTCGGTTATATGTTTACTAATTGCTTTATTAATAATAATACTAGATAATTTTTTTGCTTCTAATGTAGCATAATTCATAATAACTGTTGACACTTTTTTATTAATAAAATTAAATGTTAAAACAACCCCTATTAAAATAATAATAATGGCTAAAATTAAAAAATTTATTTTTTTTATTTTAATTCTTCTTTTCAATCTAATTCTTTTCATCTTATATAATTATATGAAAAAACTAAAAAAAAATGTAGCCTAAGCTACATTGCATCACGGTATTTAAATTTATAAGTGACTTCTACTTTATAGTTTTCGTCTTGTCTAATATCTTCCAATGACCTACCTGTTGCTTCCTCAAATTCCGCTTTAGTTAAAGCTTCTTCATATAGTGGTAAAGATAAAGTTTCATAAACATAACGATATCTAGACATTATTTTAGTTTCTTCCACACGATATGATTCATTTTTATGGGTTAATAAAGAATCTTCATCCCAGGAACTATAATTTCCTAAAATATATAATCCGTCGTCTCGATAAGGTCGACCGCTAGGTTGTTCGTGCATATAGCCACTATAATTTCTTCTAGTACCATTATACCAACGCCATACTTTATCACTATAAGAATACATTGTCGCACCCTCTTCATCACGCTCGGTATAGACATCCAAATCAACTTCTCCTTCAACTGTATATTTCCCATTGTTAGCATAAACTTTTTGACCATTATCATCAACGTAGTAATATTTATAGCCTGTTGTTCTCCTTATTGTTCGATAATCATGTTCCTCTGGATAATTTAATGACCATTCAGTATATTCAGTGTTTTTTTCGGTGTTAGCATCTTTGTGTTGATAACCTGATGGTTGTTCGGAATAAAAATCAGAATAATTACTAACTATGTCATACCATTTCCACGATTTGTCACTATAACGATAAAATGTTTTATCTTCTTTTTGAACCTCGACAATATTAGTTCCCTCAGGAACATTTGGTAATTGACTTTGATCTTTTGGCATTCTTACCCCATATTTTGAGGTTTTCTTCTTTATATTTTCTTGATCATAATAATCAGACCACTCTGTAGTGTTAACTTCTCTGTCATAAAGATTATAATAAGGCACTACATCAACTATTGTTTTTGAACTATCATAGCTACTAGTTTCCCCACTCCAGTTTTGATATCTTTTACTTACTGAACACTTATCACAATTGTTAACGTCCAACGTATAAATATAATCATCTTCTACCTTAGTAACTTTCACTCTACCAGTAGCTCTAGTATTCGCAGTTTTTCCTGCTGTCAAATAAGAGTGTTCATATAAATCATCCATATTAACATATATATGATCACCAGAATATTCAGGTAATTTTTTTTCTTCGTTTAAATAATTATAAGTAGCGGTTTCAATATTACCATATATTTCGTGGCAATAATTATTATTAACAACCGTGTAAATAATAAATCCTACTAAAACTAAAGGTAAGATGGTTCCTATTATAAAAAATAAGTTTAAAATAGGCTTTTTACTTGTAAAACTATAATCTATTGGATTACCTTGTTCATCAACGTATTCATTTCTTCTCATTTAAGCCACCTCTTATGTTAACATTTTAACACATTTTAAAGGATATTGGCAACATTTAATTAATTTTTAATCGTCAAAATTCGTATAAAAAAAGCTAATTATAGCTTTTTAGCTTGATAGCCACCAATAATATTAACCACATTATAATTTTTCTTATTTAAAACTTGACATATTTTAGTTGAAGTTACACCACTTTGACAATAAATATAATATGTTTCTTTTCTATTTAAATATTTTTCAGGTTTAATAGAAAGTTCCGTACTAGAAATATTTCTAGCTTTAGGATAATGACTAATAATAAATTGGTTATTACTACGAATATCAATTACATTAGGACTATCAATTTTATCTAATTCAGACCACGTAATCATTTAACCACCTTCTAATTTAACTTATGAATATAAATAAATTAAGAAGCGGTGTTTAAATTAAAAAAAGCCAAAATAAATCAGCTTAAGTATTAATAATAATCTTCATCATCAGCAAAAAAGTCATCAAAGAATTGATCATCAGTAATAAAATCTGATTTGTCTTTATACTCTGTAGTTTTATGCTCTTTCGGTTTAATTTCTGCTTGATGTTTTATTTCAATATTTGGTTTATTTTCTGTTTCATTCTTAACTTCAAGCTTTACTTCATGTTTTGGTTCTATTTTAAGATTAGATTCCTTATTATTAACTTTTGCAGTAATTTTAGCAGCAAAATCTTCTTTCTGTTTTTTCTTTTTGTCTTTTTCTTCTTTCGTAATTGATTTTATTTCCTCTTTAGGAGTAATAACCATAGCCGGTTTTTTAGCCATCTTTAGTGCTTCTTCTTTGGCAGATATATCATTTTTATCCACAGTATTATTTTTTTCAATTATATCAGCTCGAGGAACTTTTTTTGCTACTTGTATTGGCTCAATTTTACCAACAACATTTTCAAAAGCTTGACCTTTAGCCCTAACATTAGTTTGTGACTTTTTCTTTTCTTGTTCTGCTTTTTCTTCAGCTTCTAGTTCAGCAATTCTAGCATCAATCTTTTTAATCATATCATTAACATCGATTGGTTTATTTTTCTTTGGCATTACTGGACTAACACTTGATTCTTTACTAGCAGTAGTTGCCCCAGCCATTCCTGAAGCAGGTATTTTTCCATTAAATCCTGTTTTAATTAATTCATTAATTCTCTCTTCATTTTTCTTTGTAACAAAACCTTTTAAGTCAAATACTTTAACTTTATATTTTTCTCTATTTGAATAACCAGCTTTATCATAATTTTTACCCCAACTTCCATTTTTCTTCATTTGAAAATTTGGCGTTAATTTAGTTTTAAATGGCATCATACGCCAGCGAATAACAATAATTGTCCATCTGGGAAATCTTTGTAAATCACTAACTGTTACTAATGGGGTTGAAGCTGTTTTATCTTTTTCTTTTGACTTAACTTCACCACATAATTTACTAATTTCTTCTAATGAAGCAAGTTCAGTACTTAACAAATATATTAAGTTTCCACAGTTACCACGAATAGTTTCAGCATCATGTTCACCATAAACTTGTTTTAATTGTCCAAAGTTTTGAACAATCATAGTAAATCTAATTTTCCGACTACGAGCGGCAGTAATCATAGTCGTAATATCTTTGAGGGGGGGCATATTAGCAAACTCATCAAGAATAAAATTAGTTCGGTAATCCAATTTTCCACCATTTGCTTGAGCCACATCAATTAAAGTCTCATAACATTGTTTTAGAAAAATAGTAACTAATGAATGATATGTTTTCTTTTCATCTTGAATAACAATAAATACCGCTGTTTTCTTTTTACCAATATCTTTCATATCAAAATCACTATGGGAAAGCATTTCTGATATGTTTTCACGAGCAGCAAATGGCCTTAATTTTTGTTTAAATACTGATAAAATACTTCCTTTAGTTTCATTAGGCGCAATTAAAGTAGAAGAAGCACTAGTATATGCTGGAGAATTATGGTCTTTCATATTAAAATATTTTTGAACAAATGTTGAAGGACCGCTTTTTTCTTCACCAACAGTTGTAAAAGTATTGACACTGTTTAAATTAATTTCTTCTTCGGTAGCATCTTCAAATAAAGCTAATGTAATACCTGAAAAATAGTCAGCTGATGTTTTTTCCCAAAATGGGTCTTGATTTTGGGCATTTTCATCATAAAGAATGTTGGCAGCTAAGTCATCAATAAGCTCATTAGCCTTATCTTTATTACCATTTTTATATAATTCGTAGGGTAAAGTTAAAGGATTCCAACCACTACCTTTTTGAGGGTCACGGAAATTTAAAATAACAACATTATAACCTCTTTCTCTTAATTCTTCTCCATTCTCTTCATAAAGTTCACCTTTAGGGTCAGTAATAATCATAGACTCGCCCTTTTTAGCTAATACTTTAATTAAAGGCTGAACAATCATTTCGGTTTTACCTGAACCAGTAGAACCAATAACTAAATTATGATAATAATCATCATCAACCCATAAATGTTTACCATCATTAATTAAAGGAACGCCAGCTGCAGTAGTCTTTTCATCAATAGCATTTACAACTGTTAGTTCTTTTTTCATCTTTTCTTCGCTTTCCCATTTAGCATATCCAGTTTCTTTTTTTGCTTCAGTAGAAAAGCCAAATCCTTTTTCTCTATCAAAGAACTTATCTTTAACACTAAGTACAGACGCTACTAAAGCAGCTACATAACAAACAAGAGTTACTCCAATATGACTAGGCGCAAAAGCTGGAAATGGGTTTAACCCGTGAAGTGGATGATCAACATCACCAAAGGCAAATTGCTCTAAATTAAGAAGCGCAATGGCAACTACATATAATAAAATAATGGCAAAAATAGCAAAATTTTTCCAATCTTTTTTATCCGCACTAAACTTTAACTTCATACAAAAGCCTCCCTAAAAGTTTTTATCAAATCAAAAATATTATATCACATTATGTCTTATATTTACAGAAGAAAAAACAAATAAGTTAAATTTCTTATTTGTTTTATAATTCATTACTCTTTTGATGTTTACGTTTAAGATATAAATATATTAAAGCACCAATACCAGCAATAGCTAATATTACTACTACAATAATCATAATAACTGAAGAAGAGTGTTCACCAGTTCCATCAATATATTCATCTTTTGTTAATTCTAAATATATAGATTTATCATCAGCATTCCCTTCAGTAATATGCCAAGTATAAGTATTACCATTTACTTCATCAGCATTATCATCAACAACTTTATGATTCGTTGTAATATTTACTGTTACATTTTCTAAATTATTAAATTGTTCAAATAATTTAAATTTCTCACCCGTCGAAATTATAATGTTACCATTAAC
>CALVRT010000014.1 GCA_944358735.1 uncultured Bacilli bacterium
ACAATACTCCATAACAAACTCATTTTCTTTCTTACAAATCACAATACCTATTGTTTTATCATTAAATGATTCTTTAATATGTTTATCTACATAATTAACATAGCTCATAATTTGACCTATATAATAGTGCTTAATTTCCGTAACCTTTAATTCAACTACAACATAACAGTTATACTTTACATTAAAAAGCAGAAAGTCAATATAGTTATATTTGTCACCCATTTTTATTTTTATTTCGTTTCCAACATATGTAAAACTCATACCAAGTTCTTTCAAAAAATTATCCATGTTTTCTAATATTATTTGATGTAATACATACTCACTTACTTCTTTCGTATCTTTATCTATTTTAATAATTATCGGATTTTTAATTAAAGTATTTACTTTTGGCTTTTCTAATTCTTCCTTATACCCAATTCTCTCGTATTCTTTTGATTTTATTCGAGCAGCAAGTTCTCGTTTTGATAAATTTAATTTAGAAGTTATATAGAGATAATATTTTATTTCTTTTAAATCTTTTAATGGTAAAATTAATTTATAATGACTCCAAGTTAAATTACCCAATTGGTGCCCCAGTGGGGCACCTTTTTGAACTAATAAATAAAATTGACGCATTCTCTTTAAATTAGTTACATTATATCCTTTTCCAAGCTCTTTAGTTAGCTTCTCCGAATATTCCTTAATTAACTTATTTCCATATTTAGCTCTTGCTTCACCACCTTGCGCTTCAACTATTAATCTACCTACTTCAAAGTAACTATTTAAGTCACTTTTATTTTTAGAATAATCTTTAACTTTTTTATAAACTTCATTTTTGACAAGTACTTCTTTTATCTCATTATAATAATTCATTAATATACCTCCTTGATAAAGCCCCTTTACTATATATCATAGGAGATTTATTTAAAAAATCCTGCAAAAATAGAAAAAAAATTACAGAAATTAATCTGTAACCATATTTTCTTTTTTAAAGACAAATAATTTACTAAATACATAATTAACAATTACCACAACAAACTGAACAATTATTTTACTAATTGTATCATCAATATGCATTACACTAAATAGTACAAACATCATTGCCATATCAATTACTAATGAAGATACTCTAGCAATAAAGAAATTAAATATTTCTTTTAACTTATCTTTCCCTGTACTTTTACTTTTAAAAACAAATTTTCGGTTAGTTGTATAAGCAAAAATAACAGCGCATATCCAAGATAAAACATTACTTATTTGCACTGTAATATCATTTTTTTCTTGAAATAAAAAATTAGCAAATATGTAATATGTTATTACACTAACAACGGTTGTTAAAACACCGAATATTAAATAATTAATTATTTCCTCATATTTAAAATATAATTCTTTTATCTTCTTCATATTATCAGTCCTAATCTCTATGACCCTTTTATTTCACAATTTAAATCTAAATTATAACTATATTTACTGCCATCTTTACTAATAGTTACTTCCTTACCAGTTATATCACTATCATCAATTGGATTTTGATAAGTTTTACTAGCATCTAAATAACCAGCCTCTTGTAAGTCACTAACAATAACCGTACCTACTCCATCAATAAGTTTACCTTCACCATTAGTCTCGGTATGCCATCTTTGAGCAGCAGCTTCTATCGCGCTTTTTTGTTCAGCACAAGCGTCTTCCCTTGAACCTCTAATCAAATCAACAATTGTTGGCACAGTAATAGCCGCAATTATACCTAAAATAACAATAACCGTTAATAATTCTATTAAAGTAAATCCTTTTTTCATATTCTTCACCATTATCATTATACATTTATATATTTTTTTAGTCAATTAAATTTATTTAAAAAGCAATGCACATAAATTGTCCATTACTTAATTTCTTCGTGGAGTGATTCATTAATCCCTTCTCCTATTAAAGTTCCTAGTTTATCAATAATAAAATCTTCTTCTTTAGGAGTAACCATTAAATTATAACCAATCGGATTTAAAACTTCATAAATTAACTTTTTTATATCTTCATCATTAAGAGTCCCAATAATACCAAGTAAATGCTTTTTATCATCCTTATTAATTGCTACATCTTCCTTTAGATAATTAACACCTACTTTAAGCTTACTAACTGGATTATCAATATTAGCTTTTGAATAAGCAAAATGTTTATACATATAATTTATTGTATCACTAACAATTGCCGGTGCGCCAACAACGGTTGGAACTCCTAAAGCGATTACTGGGACATTTAATGTATCTTTACTAATTTCTTTTCTCTTATTACCAATACCACTACCGGGATTAATGCCAGCATCACTCATCTGGATTGTTTTATTAAGTCTTGCAACTGAACTACTAGCTAAAGCATCTATTACAATAACACAAGCGGGATTTAAAGATGTGACTAGACTTTTTATTAAATCACTAGTCTCAATACCAGTTTCCCCGGTTACGCCAGGGGAAAAAGCACACACTCTTTTAAAACCATCCTCTAAACTATTATACATAGCTAAATGATTAGTAACTAAAACGTTATCAATCACAAGAGGTCCTAAAGCATCAGGGGTTGACTTATCATTGCCTAGACCAATTATTAAAAATAAATCATTGTCGTTAAAATCTTTTAATAGCTTTTTTAATTCTTTGACAAATACTTTTTTTACCTTGGTAAAGTTGTCCATATCCGTAACATCTTCAAACTCAATAGTTATATAAGTTCCCGGCTTTTTATTGATTTCTCTTCCTTCTATTTCATCAAGGACAATGCTAGTAACTTTAATATTATCAAAAGACTCATTTTCTCTAGTATTTTTCACTAATTCAATCGCTAAATCTGTATGAACTTCATAATCTTTTAAATCAATTTCATGACTCATTTATATCACCCTATAAATATTTTCCCAAAAAAAGCTAATTTTATTTGCATTTTCTTAATTTTTTTGCTAAAATATATTTACTGATGGCTGGGAGGTGAAAATTATGGCCAATATGAAAAATGCCGAAAAGAGAGTTTTAGTAAATGCTAAAAAACATGAACGTAATAATTCTTATAGCGCTAGTATGAAAACAGCTTGCAAAAACGTTGAAAGAAGTATTGCAAGCAAAGATAAAGAGCAAGCTATGGAAAACTTAAAAACTGCAATTAAACGTATTGATAAAGCAGCAAGTGCAAAGGTAGTGGCTAAAAACACAGCAGCCCGTAAAAAATCAAGACTAACAAAAAAAGTAAATCAAATGGACTAATTTACTTTTTTTTATACTTTAATTTCCTAGCCTATCTTCTTTTTCATTATCTTGCAAAAAATAATTATTTTTGATGATTTTACCATATTTATGTGTTATACTTATATTAATTAATTTATATTATTAAAAAGAGGTGATTCTATTTGAAAAAAATAATTAGTTGGTTAATTACTTTTGCTTTAATTGCTTTACTGATTTTTTGCTATATCAACCGCGAAGGTGTTGTTAAGTTTGTTATGGGTAATATCGCCCAATATCAAACAGTTAATACGCCTAAAAGTAATGGTTATATTACAGACTATGACTTTGAATTTGTTCAGACAACTGATGATTTTCACGTTAAAAGTAGACAAGATATTTTAAATGTTATTTATACTGTTTTAAATAGTGGACAAACAAACTTTACTTTTTACTGTGACACTAGTTATGAAAACTGTACTGACGATTTAGCTGATATATCTGGAGACCAAATACTTTTATCAGTAATTAATAATATGGTTTCACCTTATAACAGTTATGAAAAACTATATATTACAACCAATACTTACGGAAAAACAGATATTGAAATTACGAAACTTTATAGTGATGAGGATATTAAACAAATAAATACTAAAATTGAAGAAATAAAAAATGAAGTTATTAATGATAGTATGAGTGATAAAGAAAAAATAAGAGCTTTTCACGATTACGTTATTAATCACTCTGTATATGATGAACAAAGAGCATTAGCTATCGAACAAGGTAGCACTGATAATCATGAGTACAATTCTCATAAAGCAAATGGCCCTTTATTAGAAGGATATGCTTTATGTAGTGGTTATAGTGATGCGATGAAAATATTTTTAGATGAATTAAATATTCCAAACTATAAAATTGCTAATAATAATCATATTTGGAATTTACTTTATATTGATGGAGAGTGGCTTCATATAGACTTAACTTGGGATGACCCTGTAACTAGTGATAACTCTAATTTATTACTTCATAAATTTTTCTTAATAACCACAGATGAACTATTAAAACAAGATACAAGCAGTCATAGTTTTGAACCTAGTTATTATCCAGAAGCGACATAAAAACGAGCCTTTAAGCTCGCTTTTTTAATCCATTTTTATAATTGGTAAAATAACAGTTACTAATGTAAATTCTCCCTCTTTAGAATCATATAAAAGCTCACCATCATGAGCAGAAATGATTTCGTTAGATAAAGAAACACCAAGACCAGTTCCTCTTACTTTTGTTGTATAAAAAGCTTCTTTAATATGTTTTAAATTTTCCTTTTTAATACCAATACCATTATCTTTTATTTTAATATATACTTTATCTTTTTTAGTTTCCGTCCATAAATCAATCTTTCCATTATCCTTCAAAGCTTCAACACTATTTTTAAAAAGATTTAAAAACACTTGTGTTAGCCGGTTATAATCACCATTAATATAAATTTCTTCATCTTTTAATTTGTTAGAAAAAGCAATATTTTTTTCTTGAAACATCAAAGTAAAATGATTAATTATATCTTCAAGTAATAAATTAATATCAATAATATCTTTATTTATTTTAACTTTATTCATAGCTAAAAAATCTTCTAATAAATATAAAGTCCGTGATATTTCTTCTTTCATAATTGGCACATACTCTCTAGCGCATTTAGGATTATCAACATCAAACATATCTAAATAGCCTTTGCATACGGCAATCGGATTTTTAACTTCATGGGTAATTTGAAATAACCGATTTTTTATTTGTTTATCTTGTTCTATCTCTTTATATGACATATGAAGTTTCATAATTTCTTCAGCTCTTTTAATTATATAAATAATAACATTAATAATTAAATAACTATAAACAAATACAAAAATAATTTGGAATAAAACTATCAACATATTAAAATCTGTTGTAATTAAAGTTAAGATAAAAATTATTAAAGAGTGAATAATCATTACTACTAAAGCAACTTTAAACGTATCAGTTATGTTTTTATAAATAACATAATATAAAAGATATAATAAAATAAAGATGATTAAAAACTGATTATAAAAATCAAAATAATAAATTATACATAAAATACTAGCGAAAATAACACCTAACTTTGTTTGCTTTAAAATAGCTATTATAAGACCTAAATTAATAATTAAAAATGGTATATGAGTAAAAACTAACGTATTAAATTTAAGAGTAATATATATAATAGACGCTATAAATAAAATAACTACTAAATCATTTTCTTTTTTATTATAAGTTTTCTTATATATGACATAAAGCAAATAAATAGATACAGGGAACATAATATGCATTAAATTTAAAAACAAAGTATTAATAACTTCCATTTTACCACCTCTGGAAAAATTATAAATCTAATTGCTTGTCAAAATTTGTCGAATTATGAAAGAGCGTGTAAAAAAAAGTAGATTTCTCTACTTTAATGCATCAATATGTTTTTTTAGTTGTTTGGCTTCTTCACCTAAAATTATTTTAAGTTGATTATCAATTTCAACAATTCCTTGAGCTCCCATTTTTTGAATAGA
>CALVRT010000015.1 GCA_944358735.1 uncultured Bacilli bacterium
GCAAATTTCTTTTGGTTAAATAATTGTAAATTAGTTAAATCATTATTAACTTTATCAAATTTATTTTCTTGATATTCTTCAGCATTAAAAGCTCTTACTACTCGAATACCTGTTAAATTTTCTCTTGTTACGCCATTAACTTTATCAGTTAATTTTTGAACTAATTTAAATCTAGGAACAACAATAATCATTAACATTAAAATAACCCCAAGAAGAATAACAACGGCAACACCCGTAATGGCACTCCACTGCCAACTTTTATTTAAAATTTTAGTAATTGCCCAAACTGCCGTAATAGGCGCTTTAATAAGTAATTGCATACCTAAAGCAATTAACATTTCAACTTGCGTTACATCGTTAGTTGTTCTAGTGATTAAACTGCTAGTTTCAAAATTTTTAACTTCCTGCGTGTCTAAACTTTCTACTTTATGAAAGATTTTTTTGCGCACTTTCATAGAAAAAGTTGCGGCAAGTTTTGCGGCAAAATAGCCAGTAATAACTGCAAAAGCCAAACTACCAAAAGCACACAAAAGCATATAAATACCATTTAAAATAATATCATTCATACTACTTCCTTCAGTTTGTACTAATGTTGTTATTTCTGACATATAATCTGGTAATTTTAAATCAAGCCAAACCTGCCCAACAATAAAAACTATACAAATTAAAATATATAGAAAATCTATTTTATTAAAAACTTTTAATAATTTTAACATATTTTCTCCTTTCTCACTAATTATTATTATATTCAATATTTTCTTTCATTTGATTAATAACTTTAATAAAAATATCCATATCTTCTTGACTAATATTTTTAATTAATTTATCTTCCCATTTTTTTACTTCATTTATATGTTTTTTTAATGAAGTAGCTAAATGAGCATTTAAAATTATTTTTTTACTTCTAGTATCATGTTCATTAATAATTCTTTTAATTAAATTATTTTTTTCCATAGTTCCTAAAACTCCAGAAACGGTGGCTCTTCTCAATCTTAGAACTTTTTCTAAATCTTTTTGATAAACATCTTCTCCATTGTGTTCTAAAATATAACTAATTATTTGCATTTGCGTCGGTGTTGGCATTTTATAATTTTTCGGCATCTTAATGTCGGCAAATATAAAACGAACTATTTCTTGTTCGAGAGATTTTAGGGCGAAAATTACACTTTTATTTGTCATATTACCTCATCACCTTATCCATTTTAGTACATAATAAAATAATTGTCAATAGCCTGACAATTATTTTTACATATTTATATATACAGTTTAATTATTAATATGATGATGACAAACCGGCGTATTTTTAGTTATTCTGGCAAAGGTATAGCCATTTGCTTTCGCATAATCAATAATTAATGGTAACGCTTCGACTGTAGTTTGTTTAGTATTAGTATCATGCATTAAAACAACATTAGCTCCCATTTTTAAATTATTAACCACACTATTATAAATAACTTCTTTAGAAACCCGGCCTGAAGCATCTAATGAATCGATATTCCAATCAAAATAATAATAATGTTTATCGTTAAGATAATTGGTTACTTCGGTCACAATCCCTTTTTTATATTTACGACTTACGACATTAGAACTACCACCTGGAAGTCTAACGATTCTTGGATTTTCCTTAATAATGCTTTTTACTCTTTGCTTTAAAATTTTTAAATCATTAACATAAGCATCTAAAGAAGCATAAATTTCGTTATAACGATGAGTATTACTATGAAGCCCAATAGTATGACCTTCAATATAAGCTCTTTTAACCGTTTCCCTGTAAGTATCTAAATTACTACCGACGAGAAAAAATGTTGCCGGAACTTCTTTTTCTTTTAAAATATCAAGTATTTGATTGGTTAAATAACTTGGACCATCATCAAAAGTTAAATATATTGTTTTATCAGATACTAAAGAACAAGCCCCTTCTCTTTGTAGTCTTTCTGGTTTTTGATATTCAATCGTTTTAAAAGTATCTTCTTTGAGTAAAGAAGACTTTAAAACTATTTCGTTCCCGCTTCCGATAAATAAGAAAAAAGTTAAAACAAATATAATTAAAGAAACAACTATTTGACGCATACTTCAGTAATTGAATATTCACAGCCACAGTAATGCTGGCGATATAAATCATATATTTTAGCTAGTTCATTGCTTCGTTTATAACCTTCTTTTTTCTTAAAATCAGAATACAAATACTTTACTCCATACTTCTTTTCTAAAACCTTACCAATTTCATTTAATTTAGTACTATCTTTATAAGGACTTACTGAAAGGGTGGTACAGAAATAGTCAAACTGTTTTTCTTTAGCGATTTTAACGGTTTGCTCAAGTCTTAAATAAAAACATTTAACACATCGCGCGCCACCTTCTTTTTCTTTCTCTAAACCCTTGGCTATATTTTCAAAATCTTGATTACAATAACCAATTTCTAATAATTTAACTGGTAAGTGCATTTTATCAATTATTTCTTTTTGGGTCTTTAGTCTTTTCTGATACTCGCTTTCAGGATAAATATTAGGATTATAATAAAGAACAGTTATATCAAAATAAGGAAGTAAACGTTCTAAAACAGAGCTACTACAAACCCCGCAGCACGCATGAAGTAATAGTTTTGGTCTACCTTCTAAAGTATCAATGATTTTTTCCATTTCTAAATTATAATTTGCTTTCATAAAATCCCCCTAATAAACATTTTCAATTTGTTTCATTACTTCTTTATTAAAATATCCACTTCTAAACGAATTATTAGTTAAATTACCAACAATATTTATTGTTACCCTCCAAAGTTTGGTTAAATGGGCAAATACCCCTTTTTGAAAAGAAACTAACTCTATTTTCGTAAGTTTAATAATCGCAACACTATTTTCAAAGAAACCACTTTCAAAGATTAAGAAATCATCATTTATCCCTATTTTTTTAGTTTTGTATTGATACCAAACAATTAAAACTAAAAAAGGAATTAATAATAATGATAAATAAGAAGTTATAGGTATTAAAGCTATAGCTAAAATGACCCAAATGATTTTCGAAATACTATAAGTTATCAAAGCTTTTTTTGGTTGTTTAATTAAACCTAAATTAGCTTGATATTCCGGAATTATTTTATTAAAAATAAAGTTTAATTTATTTTGTTTAATATACAAGGTTATAATAGTTTTTTCCTGTTCGTTTTCATTCATCCCTGCATTAACCACTTCAACTAAATAATAACCGAAAATTCTTGCTTGTAGCGTTCTTTTTATCATAACCGCATTAATTTTTTTAATTGGTAATTCATATTTATATGTCGTCAAAAGGCCGTGGGTTATTTTTATTGTATCCCCTTCTCTATTTAATTTAAAATTATAGTAATTTAGAAATGTCTTGCCAATTGCCCAGACAATACTAAAGACAAATATAACGGTAATAATAATCGCCATAATTAAATTTTTAGTATTAAAATCAATAACAAACATATAGATAATAGGAATATAAACGGCTAGTAAAACCATTAATGATAAAATATTAGTACTGAAGAAAATATGTTTTACAATATCCGCTAGCTGAAAATCGATTAAACTTTCAAATGTTTCTTCTTTCTGGTCTTTTTTTAGTATTTGATTTCTAATTTCTTTAGCTTTTTCAGTTTTAAATAATAATTTTCCTTTAAAATTATTTTCATCATTAGTATTTAAAACAATTTTCATATTTGAAGTGTTTAACAGTTTTTCTAAAATATTTTGTTTAATATTAACAGCCGCTATATCTTTTAAATGCATTGTCGTATGTTTCTTAAATAGCCTTCCACTTTCAATATTAAAACTATCCTCATTTAAATAAACAAAGGTATTATACCATCTAAAGAAAAAGTAAATCGTAAAAATAATTAATAAAATTATAAATACACCAATACCTATTAAAATCCCCATAAATGGGACACTAGTAGCTAACTCGGCAAGTTCTCCAAGGGCCTTGCTATCAATATCATCGAACATGTTAAATAATAAATACAACCCAGCGGCAATGATAATCCAAATACTAGAGATGATATTTTCTAAAATAATCGATGGATGCATTCTAGTTTTCATTTTTTATCTCCAACTTTGCTTTTAGTAATTCATTAATCTGTTTAGTAATTTCTTCAGCTTCCTTATTATCTAAAAATTTAATATCTACAAGTCCGGCAGCGGTAAAAATATTAACATTAGCAAGGTTATATTTACGGTCAATTGGTCCACTACTTATTTCAATTTTTTGAACCCTTTCAACTAAAATAATTGACCTAGTAATTAAGAAAAGGCCTTTTTTTACTTCAATTTTTTCATCAGTAACTAAATACTTATAACGTTTATACCGAATATTTGGAAATAAAATAATATCTAATAGGCAAGCAATTAAAGTAATAACTACTATAGTTATAATTATTATATGAGCAGTTATCCCTTCAAAATTTTGCCAACATACAAATGCTGCTACAGCAACAATAGTTAATACGATTAATCCACTTATTAAAGCATTTATGCGCATAACTTTAATTGACTTTTTATCTAATGACTTATACATACATCTTCCTCCTAGATTTATTATATCATTTTAAGTATTTATTTAGCAAGGAAAAGCTTATTTTTAAACGAAAAAAAACCGCTAATAAACGGTTAATATAAATTAATTAAAGTATCAATATTAAGTTGCATTAATAAAAGAATAATTGAACCTATAGCTAAAAATGGTCCAAAGGGAATTACATGGTCGTTACTTTTATTTAAATAAATTAAGGATATTGGTAAACCAATTAAACTAGCTAAAAAAACAGTAACAATCCCCATCGGAAAAGATAAAACGAGGCCGATAATAAACATTAATTTTATATCGCCCCCCCCCATACTCTCTCGCTTGAATAAAAAATCTCCAAACTTTTTTAAAGCAAACATAAATATAAAAGCTCCAAGACCATTAAGTAAAGATATTAATAGGTTTTCAAAACCACTAATTAAAACTATTTCAATTGATAATAAACTACCAAAAACAATTAAAACACTATCAGGAATAATTAAATAGTAATAATCACTTACAACAATGATAATCATCATTGAAATAAAGGTTAAAGCGACTATTAAATTAGGTGAAAACCCAAAAGACAAATAAGCTAGAGCAAAAAGTAAGCCACAAGCAGCTTCAAAAATTGGATAAACGTAAGAGATTTTTTCACCGCAATGTCGACATTTGCCTTTACAAATAAAATAAGAGATTATCGGAATTAGTTCTGTAGCTGATAATTTATGATTACAATTTGGACAGTGACTTGGCGGAGAAACAATTGATTCTCCTTTAGGAAGTCTTAAGCCGACAACATTGTAAAACGAACCAAAAATGGTTCCAACAATAAACATCCATATTGATACGATAATCTCCATATTTCTCACCCTTTACTGCTGTATTGCACTATACATATTAAACATTGGTACAACAATTGCTAAAACGATTACCCCAACCATAACAGTTAGCATTAAAATTAAAATTGGCTCAATAAATGTTTTTATTCTTGTAATAGAATTACGATGTAAATCTTGATAATACACCGCAACTTTATGCATCATTTCTGGTAATTCCCCTGTTTTTTCACCAGTAACTATCATTTCATATGCTGGAATTGGAAACGCCCAGTGGTCTTTAAATGCTGTTGATATTTTACCACCTTTAGCAATATTATTAATAGCTTTTTTTATTAATTCCTTATATATTTCATTATTAGTCACTTTATTTAAAATTGTCATACTATCAGTAATAAAAACATTATGAGAAAGAAGTGAAGAAAATGTTTTGGTAAACATTGTTACTTCATTATAGATAATAATATTTCCAAAGCCCGGAAGTTTCATTCCAAATAACTGAATAGCTTTTCTAAATGATTTAACATTACGATACAAGTAAATACAAACAATTAAAATTAAAACGACTACTATACCAATAATAATTATATATTTCTGTAAAAAATCACTCAAGGCTAGAACAAAGAGGGTTATTCCAGGAATAGTTGCATCATCCATACTTTCATATATTTCAACAAACTGTGGCACAACATAAAGCATAATAAATGTACCGACGCCTATTGCGATAATAAAGATGATTACCGGATACATCATTGCTGTAACCATAGCTTTTCTCGTCGCTTCAGTTTCAGCAAAATATTCGGCCATGTCATCTAAAGTTTCTGGAAGTTCTCCAGTCATTTCGGCCGCTCTAACTAAATTTATTAAAATTTGTGGGAACGCTTTACCTTGTTTTTCTAAAGCTTCACTAAAGTTTTTACCAATTGAAAGGTCATAAACAACGCCTCTTAATATTCTTTGATAATTTTTATTTTTAAATTGTCTAACTAATATTTTAACCGCATCAGCAAGTGGAATACCGGCTTTTAAATAAGTTGATAATTGAGTTAATAAAAAGTTTAAATCTTTTATTTTTATTTTACTATTACCAGCCACATTACTATGTGTTGTCTGAAGCCACTTACTAGTTCTAATATTATAAACTGTGTTTCCTTCACTTCTTAAAAAAGAATATACTTCGACTTTTGAGAAAGCGCTAAAATAACCAGTTACAAATTTTCCTTCTTGGTCTTTAATAATATATTCATAAACTTGCTTGTCAGCACTTTTGACAGCATCAGGACCATCATAATTAATGCTCATTGGTACTGGTTCATCTTTATATTTTGTGTATTTTTTTAATAAAGACAAAGTATTTTTTTCTTTTATTTTTTCTGGAATACTCATTAATTTTTTGCCAAGTCTAGTTAAAGCATCATTACTACTATCATCAATATCTGCATCAGTATCTATTTCGAGCTCAAAATCATTTTGCTCGTTGGAATTGATAGTATCCATAATAGATTTACCAGCATTGGCTTTTTGAAATTTAATATCTTCTTCGGTTACTTCTTCAACCTGTGGCATATTTCTTGATTTTATCATAAAAGGGATTGCCATAACGGCATGATATAAAAGGCTGCCTAACGCCTTGAAAAATACAATAAATCCCCTACCAATATATACAGGTATTTTTCCCATAGTGTTCAACCTTTCTATTCTTATAACATTTTAATTATATCATAATTTAAATTCAAATAAAACATTTTTGAGTAAAAACATATAATATTTTAGAAAGGAAGTGGATTATGAACTACTTTAATCCATATTTTAACTACTCCCTATCTCCAGCAAAGCAAGGTTTATTTAGTTTTTTAAAAGGTAACGGCCTTACCTTAAGTACAATTTTAAATGGCACGCAAAGAACTCTCGGCATTATTAATCAAGCAATTCCCGTTATAAAACAAGTACAACCAATGTTTAGAAATGCCAAAACGATGTTTAAGGTAATGAATGAATTTAAAAAGGTGGATACTCCTAAAAAAGCTAATACTTCTAATCCTGACAATATAAATCAAAGAAATAACGAAAATATCCAAGAAATAAATTCTAATGATGGTGGACCAACTTTCTTCATATAAAAACACGGTAACTATTTATATTATCCGTGTTTTTGTTTGCAAATAAGTACAGTATCAAAAGAAAAAGATGTCCAAAATAAGAACTAGTTATCCAATTATATACAATATTATAAGTTTTTCGGAAGCTATTATATCCTATTCAAACACAATTTTACCCAATATCTCCGGGTTTGCCAATATTTGGCAAAAAACAAGTTACAATTTTTTTAGGTGATTACTTATGCTTCTTACATTTAAACGAATAACCGATTTAAGAACTGATAACGATATTTCTCAAAGACAAATGGCTAAAATTTTAAATATTTCGCCTGATAATTATTATGACTACGAACACGGACGTTCTAACTTTCCTTTGGAAAAATTAAACATATTTGTTAATTATTTTAATGTCAGTTTTGATTATATTACTGGTTTAAGCGATACCAAAATGAATTATAACAATAATATCGATTATAATATTTTATATAAAAGATTAAAAGAAGTTAGGAAAAGCAATTATCTTTCTCAACACAAAGCCGCTTCAATATTAGATGACCCTCAATCTACATATTGGAATTACGAAAAAGGTGTATCAGTAATTCCTATCTCTAAACTATATTTATTAAGTAAATATTATAATATTTCTATCGACTATTTTCTCGGGAAAAGCAACAAAAAAAGTATACTTTAACAAAATTTCTTAATTTTCTTTAAAATAAAGTATACTTTTATTTTTTTTAAACTTTTTGGTGTTTTTAAATATATTTTATTATATTCATCATATAAACTTTGCATATATCCTTTATCACTAGTTAAAAAAGGACTTATTAGGTAATTTGTTTTCTTTCTTCCTTTTTTAAAATGCATAATTACATAATACCTTTTATCAAATATAGCTTTTTCGTTATATATGTAATAGCCTTTTTCCATCATCTTTTTTCTTAAAAGTTCTAAATTTCGGTGACTACTGATAATTAAATCATTATCTAAATTAGAAGGCACAATATCTAATATCGTTTTAGTTCCCATACCAGCAATAACAATATATTTATTGGTAATATCAAGGCCTTTTAAACCATCAGTAACTTTAGTTTCAACTATGGCTTTATATTTCCTTATGTTTTCTTTAGCTTTTATAATACATAAAGAAGATTTATCAGTAGCTAATACAGAACAATGTTTTTCTTTTGATAAATAAATAGCTAAAAAACCATGGTCTGTTCCAACATCAATAACCGAACTACCTTCAGGAATAAAATCACTTATAGCTTTTAATCTCTTGGAAAGCATTAGTCACCTAAATAATCCTTTAATTTGCGACTTCTTGATGGATGACGAAGTTTTCTTAAAGCTTTAGCTTCTATTTGTCTAATGCGTTCTCTTGTAACTCCAAATAATTGGCCTACTTCCTCTAAAGTTCTAGGGCGTCCATCTTCTAAACCAAAACGAAGACGAATTACTTTTTCTTCTCTTTCAGTTAAAGTAAGAAGAACTTCTGATATTTCATCCTTTAACAGTTCATTAACGGCAAAATCTTCCGGACTCATATTGGTTTCATCAGGAATAAAATCACCTAAATGTGAATCTTCTTCTTCACCAATTGGAGTTTCTAAACTAACTGGTTCTTGACTAATCTTGTAAATTTCTCTTATTTTATCAACAGAAATACCCATTTTTTTAGAAAGTTCTTCTTCGGTTGGTTCTCTATTTAATTCAAGCGTTAACTGTCTTTCAATCCGCGCTAATTTATTAATAGTTTCAACCATATGAACTGGTACTCTAATCGTTCTTGCCTGGTCGGCAATAGCCCTCGTAATAGCTTGTCTAATCCACCAAGTAGCATAAGTTGAAAATTTATATCCTTTAGAAACATCAAATTTATCAACCGCCTTCATTAAACCAATATTTCCTTCCTGAATTAAATCAAGAAATAGCATACCTCTACCAACATAACGTTTAGCGATACTAACAACTAAACGCAAATTAGCTTCAGCAAGAGTTGCTTTGGCATTTTCATCGCCTTCAGCAATTCGGTCGGCAAGTTCTAGTTCTTCTTCTAAAGTCAATAATTTTACTTGTCCGATTTCTTTTAAATACATTCTAACTGGGTCATTAATCGTTAAATCTTTAGTTAAAACTTCATCGTCTTTAACTTTAGCCTCTTCTTCCTCATTTTCTGAAACGACAGCAATTTTATTTTCACTTAATGCATTATAAAGTTCATCTAAACTATCGGCATCTAATTCTAATCCTTTTAATTTTTCAGCAAGTTCTTCATAAGTAATAGTTCCTTTTTGTTTACCTACTTTGATAAGTTCTTGTTTTCTTTCTTCAAAAGTTTTTATTTCATTAAACATTATTTTCCACTCCTTTTTTTAATTCAACAATTTTTTGAGCAATTTGCGCTTTCGCTAAAGCATCAGTAGCACCAGCCATTTTGTTTTTTAAACGAATAACTTCATTTTTGACATTGTACTCATAAATAACATTTATATAATCTTCAATTTCTTCGGTACTATAGTCATCTTTTAAATCGGCTAAACTAATCTCATTTAAAACAGTAGTTAACTCCTCATTTTCAATTACATAGTCCATAAATTCAGCTTCGTCGATGTAACCAAAGTTATGATAAAATAAACTAATTTCCCTAGCCAACAAACGATACTTTTCTTCTGGCATATAAGTTATTTTGGCATCATACATTTTGATAACCTGCTCACTTTTTAACATATAATAAATTAAATTACGCTGGGCTAGTAAATACTTATCGTATTTAACAGTTTCTCTAATTTTTGCCGGTTTTGGTTTTTCTTTAGTAAAAGCCACTTTTTCTTTAAGAAGATTAACTTCTAAACCACTTTCCTCGCTTAACCGTTTTAAAGCTACTTCTTTTAAAATATCATCACTAGTTCCCAGCTTATCAATTTCGTCAAGCATTGTGCTTGTATATTTAGCTAAATCATCACTACTTTGTAAATTAAGACCTAACTTAAAATAATTAAATTTAAAATCAATAATATTTATTGGATTTTTTATTTTAGTTAAAAATTCCTCACCAAATTTGGTAATATATTCATCAGGGTCATAGCCATCTAAAGCCACGACTTTCGGACTAACACCAATCTTAAGTAATTCGTCACCTAAACTAATAGTAGCTTTTCGCCCAGCATCATCACCATCAAAACAAAGGATAATTTCTTTAGCCATTTTTTTTATTAAATTAGCTTGAAACGGTGTTACTCCAGTACCCATAGTTGCCACAACATTTTCCAGGCCAATTGTACTAGCTTTAATCACATCCATAAAACCTTCCATTACAATAACTTGTCCACTTTTACGAGCAACTGGTTTGGCCCGGTGATAATTATAAAGAAGTTCACCTTTTTTAAATATTTCTGTTTCCCTAGTATTAAAATATTTAGAATTATCCTCACGGTCATAAATCCGGCCACTATAAGCAACAACTTTGCCATCTAAATCATAAAGCGGAAACATAATCCGGTCATAAAATAAATCATAAAAATGTTTTTCATTCTGGCCGATTAAACCACTTTTCATTAAAGTGTTTTCGTCATATTTTTGCGTTAAAATTTTCGATAAAGTATTTCGGTCATTTAAGGCTAGTCCAACTTGATATTTATTAATCATTTCTTCAGTAAAACCACGTTTCTGTAAATAACTTTTAGCCTTTTTACCATACGCGGTATGTAGATTATTGGTATAAAATTTTAAACTTAAAGCATAAACATCATATAAAGGGCTTCTAACCTTTGGTTTATGAGATGCATCAATATCTAAATGTATTCCCGCTTTTGGCGCTAGTTTAGCTATGGCTTCTGGAAAACTTATATTTTCATAATCCATAACAAATTTAAAAACAGTTCCTGTCGCCCCACAAGAGAAACATTTAAATATTTTTTTCTCACGGCTAACACTCATACTTGGATTATTATCGTCGTGAAAAGGACAAACACCCATAAAATTGCGTCCTTTAGGTACTAAAGGGACATATTCTGAAACAACATCAACAATATCGACTTTCTCGCGAATTTCATTTATTACTTCTTGTGCGATTTTCATAATTATCGCCCCCTATTAATAAATATACGACAAAAAATCATAAAATCCTTCTTTTTTTTAAATTTTTTTTAAATTTATGAACATATTATAATTATGAAGGTGATTTTATGACATTAAAAAAAATAAAAATATTAGATACTTTTTTAATTTTTGGCTTTAGTTATTTGGTTCATTATCTCTATATGTGGTTTCCAAATACTTTATTTAGTATTTTTTTTCCTGTTAACCAAAGTTTATGGGAACATATGAAAATGTTATTTACCGCTATATTAATGGTTACTATTTTTGACTATTTTATTTTTAAACGCTGGCATATTGAAAATAACAACTTTTTAACTAGTGCTTTTTTAAGTTCTAGTTTAAGCGTTCCAATATTTTTATTTTTGCACCTAGTTTTTGATAGGCAATTTGGTTATCTTATGTATGTTAATCTTGGTATTTTAATATTTGTCATAATACTATCACAAGTAATTAGTTATTATGTTTTACAAAATAAATATTTAAAGCATTTAGGATATTACAGCTTAATTGGCATTATTATTGCTTATATTATTTTAGGCTTTCTAACTTATTATCCCCCAGAAAACAATATGTTTTTCGATAAAACTAATAATAAATATGGAATTAACCATTACGTCGTTTAAAACTTTTTTGACGGCCACCAGTTATTATATGATTATTACAATCATTAATTGCATTTAATCCTGAAGCATAAAGCCGATTAAATTCTAAAGCATAACTTGGATTTTCTCTAACAAACTCATCAGCTTCTTCTTCTGAATATGTAATTGTTTTAGCATTATTAGGTACACATAAAGGCGCACCAGCAGCCACATCTGCGCTTTCCATAAATATTGCTTCTGTACCCCACATATATAAAGGCGTACTTTCAGGCATCCCTTTAGCAACAATATGATTAGTTATATAATCACGGTAGTAATCTCCATAATCTTTAAAAAGAACATATTTAATGTTAGTTTGACCTTCTTTTTTGTTTTTAAATGGTGTATAATGACACGGCATATAGATAATTTCGGCCGAGGTAGCATACTTATCCTTCTCATAAAATGTAGCTTTACATATATCGTTAATCGTTATAATACATAATCGATTATAAGTTTCGTTTTCCATAATATCTTTCCTTTCTGCCATTATTATATTCATTTTAAAAAAAATGTCAAATAAAAGCCCGCTTTTGCGGGCAATTCTATATAAAACGCTAAATGCATTAGCGGGCTCAAGTAATTGTGGCTTGCTAGCGCCACTTTATGCGGTAAATAAAATTTGATTTTGTGGGTGGGGGTGTCCATATAAATCATTTAAGCCGGCGGAGAAAGCTAATTGAAGGTTTTCCTTGCTTGTTTTTTTGAAGCCCCGTAACTATGATGCCCTACTTTTAATATATCCATTTATTATAGATTATATTCATAAATTTTTAAAACCTTTTTTCACCATCTCCCATTAATAATATATTCAGTTAATCTTTTTTTGTATGTATCTTTCGGCCACCTTCTACGATAAACAAGTATCAATTTCTAGTTTATTATTTAATTTAAATTTAATACTTCCTATTTGGTCTGTTCGATAAATGACTGAATTTTTTAAATTTTTAAGAACTTCTTTATTTGGATGCCCATAATTATTATTTTTACCAACAGATATCACACTATATTTTGGTTTAATATCATTTACAAAAGAAGCACTTGTACTTGTTTTACTACCGTGGTGACCGACTTTTAAAATATCGATATTTTTTAAATTATATCTAGCCAATATATCTTTTTCAGTTTCAATCCCGGCATCACCCATAAGTAGTAATTTAATATCATTTATCTTTGTATATATAACGCTAGAGTTGTCATTTTCATTATCATAAGTTCCTTTATTTAAAAAATATAAAGTATTACCTTCTAAATTTAACTTTTCAATATTTTGGTAATATTTTATGTTTTTATTTTTTAATACTTTAATGAGATTTTGCTCCAAATCATTGTATTCATCATTATTAAAAATAACCTTATCTACCTTAAAATTATTAATTAGTTTAATGGCATCCCCCATATGGTCGTAATCACCATGCGTAACTATTAAATAATCTAAATGATTAACCCCTTCAGCTTTTAAATAAGGAATAGTTATATTAGTTACATAATCATAATCGTTATCAGAAAAACTAACTTTACCACCAGTATCAATTAAAATATTCCCTTTATTATTAGGTAATTTTAAAAACAAGCTATCACCTTGTCCAACATCAAGGACCGTTAAATAAGCAGTTTTATTAAAATAATTAATATTATGATGAAAAACTAGAATTAAGAATAATAAAATTAACAATTTATATTTTTTTTGAAACAACTGATAAATTACAAAAGTAATTAATAAATAATAAATAATAAAAATTATTAAATTTATATGTTTTAAAATTAAAATAAAATTAGTAAATTTACTAAAAAATAGTGATAAGTTTTCAAGTAACTGACAAAAATTAAAAAAAGTATGGTCCAGTACTGGTAAAAAAGTGGTTATAATGGCTAAAGGATAAATAATAAAGGTTACTAAAGGAACAAAAATGATATTTAATAAAGGCGATAAAAAATTTATATAATGAAAATTAATTATTAATATTGGTGTGCTGGCTAAAAAACAAACAAAACTTATGATAAAAGTCTTTTGAATGTATCCTTTTATTTCATTTATATTGTTTGTAAATAACAATAAATAGAAACTAATAATAAAGGAAAATAAAAAACCAATGTTATAAATTATAAAAGGATTATAAAATAAATATAAACTAGCAGTTAAAATAAGTAAATAAATAGTTTTTACATTTATTTTAATAAAATCTTTAATCGTAATTAAAATAAACAAACTAGTGGCCCGCACAATTGGCGGGCTAAAAGCAGTTATAAAAGTATAGAAAACGAGAAATGACAGTAAAATAATATAATTTAAAGCTTTCCGTTTACTAATTAAATTTAAAATAAATAATAGGCACACCGCTAAAAAGGTTATTTGCATACCGGAAATAGCTAATAAATGACTAATACCATTAATCTGATAACTATCAGTTACCTTATCACTAATACTATTGTCATCACCTAAAATAAAAGCTTTTAAATACGGTGAACTTTTAAAAGTTTCTAAATGTTTAACTAATTTATTTTTTATTTGGTAAGCGCCTTCACTTTTATCAGTTATCTTTATTTTTTCAGCATCCATTATCCAGTATATTTTTTCACTTTTTAAATAGTTCTGATAGTTAAATAAATAAAAATTAGTATTAACAGCTGGTTTAGTTAATGTCCCCGTTATTCTAATTTTATTACCAAGTTTAAAATCTAAATCTTGATAAACTCTAACTAATAATTTTTCTTTGGCTTTAACTGTTAACCGATATCCATAATCGGTTTTTTGTTTAGCGATAACTGTCCCTTCTATTACTTTTTCATTGCCATGATAAATACTTAAATCAACTTTGTTTAAATAATAACCGGTATAAAGTAAACTAATTAAAAAAATAAAAATTATATATTTAGATAGTAATGCGGTCTTTGATTTTTTCATAAGTACTATCACCAATACCAGAAACATTTTTTATTTCTTCGATTTTCTTAAAAGCTCCATTAGTTTCTCTATATCCAATTATCGCTTTAGCTTTTGTCTCGCCAATGCCATCTAAAGTTTGCAGTTCTTCTAAAGTACCTGTATTAATTGAAATCTTTTTATTTGTATTAGTTTGTTTACTATTTTCTTTAGTAGTTTCTTTAGAACTTTCACTATCGTTTTCACTCACATCACTTGCTGAACTACTGCTCTCAATACAAGCATCGCTTAATTCTGGACATTCACACGGTGGGCATACTTGATTTTGGTCTTGCATTTCAGCTTTTGTATAAATATCTATTACCATTTCATCAGTAAGCTTTTTACTTAAATTTATTAAAGATGTATCGGCTTCACCAGTTAAACCTCCAGCCATATTAATCGCGTCTATAACACGTTTATCACTTTTTAGCGTATAAACTCCAGGTTTATTCACCGCCCCTTTAACATCAACTTTAACTTCCTTTACAGACTCTTTGTCCGTTTCTTTTTCTACCACCACATCTTTATTATCATTCGTTTCGGGGGCAGAAAAATCAACCGTCAAAAACAATAGTATTATTAAAATTATCCCAGCAAATATTACTTCGACTTTATTTTCTTTTATTTTGTTTAATATATTATTCATACCACTCCCTTCTATGGTTATCTCTATTAAGTATTATAGGAGATTTATTTAAAAAATCCTGCAAGAATATGAAAAAAATTATTTAATTTAACATTTAAATCAAAAAAAGAGGAACAAAGTCCTCTAAAATTATTAATTGCCAAATGCACGAGTACCAATTATAATAACTAGCAAAATAAATAATACTAGAATAATTGCTGCTCCATATCCTGTACCACAGCCATAGCCACCTTGTCCGTAGCCCCCGCCACAGCAAGGATTACAACCATAGCCTTGGTAACCGCCATAGTAATACATATAAAACCTCCTATCTCTAGTATATTGTATTAAAAATGTATACAATCGGTTATTAAAAACACCTATTTTTATTTTTTTCTTTTTTAAAGTTTAAAAAAAATAAATAATATGGTATTATATTATATGATAGGAGGTGGTAATACGAAACAATCAAATACCAGTATACGAAAAATTCTTCATGATTTAGATAAACCCTTATTAATAGTTTCCATTATTTTCTTTGTATTTGGTCTTTTAAATATCGTTACTGCCTCATCAAGAGCCGCAGTTGTCAATTATGATGTATCAATATATTATTATTTCTTTAGACAGCTAATATTTATTATTGTTGGTTTAATAATTGCTGTTTTCATTTTAAAAACCGATACTAAATATTATAAATTACTAGTCTGGGTTTTATTCGCTATTGCGATTATCCTAAATCTTTGGGCTTTAAGTTTTGAGGCTATAAGTGGTTCTAAAAACTGGATAAATTTACCATTATTTAACATTCAGCCAAGTGAACTATCAAAGCCAATCTTAATTGCTCTTTTAGCTATTTTATATGAAAAAAACTACCGAAAACTTCGGACAATTAATGTTAACAGATGGAATACAATTGGTTTTATTATTCTAATTAGTGCTATCATCCCTCTTATTGTCTTTTTGCAGCAAGACTTTGGTACTCTACTAATAATCTGTTTTATAATTGGTATGATGTTTCTTGCCGGACCATTTCTGCGGATTGATAAATTAAAAATGATAGCTATTTTTATCGTTGTCATCGGTATTGCTCTCGGGGTTATGTATTATAAACAAGGTTACATCTTAAATGATGCCAGAATGTCAAGATTTTCTTCATTTTTAAATCCATGCGCGAATTACGAAAATGGTGGCTACCAAGTTTGTAATAGTTTTATTGCCATTAATGAAGGGGGAATTAATGGTTTGGGTCTTGGTAAAAGTAAACAAAAATATTCTTATATACCTGAACCTCATACCGATAGTGTTTTTGCGATTATTGCTGAAGAAAATGGCCTTAAATCAATAATTATTTTCCTTGGCTATGCGATTATCTTATGGCGTATCTTTAAAATTGCTTCTGAAGCCTCTAGTTTAAGAGGCCGGTACTTGTGCTTTGGTATTGGGTGCTACATATTTGCACACGTCTTTATTAATTTAGGGGGACTCCTCGGGGTTATCCCACTTACCGGTGTTCCATTACCTTTCTTTAGTTATGGTGGTAGTTTTGTACTGTCACTTCTTGCCTCTTTAGCCATTGTTCAAAGGGTTAATATTGAAACAAAAAATAAAAAAATAAAGGTGGCAGTCTAGGAAAAATAAGAAAAACATGTTAAAATATATTTAGGGGGAATTATAATGCAAGATAAAAAAATAGATAAGATTTTAGAAGGTCATATGATTAACGATAACTTTAATAGTTATCCAATTGAAGCTATCCAAATTTTCGGTTTAAAATTTATTACCAAAATGAGCAAAATATATGAATATAAAGAGGACTTATATTTTCGTTTAACAGAAGCCGTCTCTCTGTTTAAAGAATTTTATGTTGAAGATATTGATGAAAACGAGCTTAAACAAGATATTTTATTTTCATTTCGTATGAGGCCAGAATTAAATTCTTATGAAAGACTAACTTATTTAGATGCTTTACTATGTACTAAATATTTATATGAAGACATCGAAAATACAGAAGAAAAAATTGGCCGAAAATTAATGATTTGGTATGAGGTCCAAACAGAAGATGTTGATATTGAACTAGCTAAAGCTGCAATTAACGACCATGTTTTAAACCAAATGATGGAAAATCATAAACAAAAAGAACGTCAGAAAAAAATTTCTTGACGTTTTTCTTATACAACAACTTTTACTTTTTCAATGGTCTTTTTAGAATCGCCATGACAAAATTCAAAATAAAATAATTCATCAGGTTGATTATTGAACACTTTAGCAATTAGTATTGCCTCTAAATATGTAATTGAACTAACATCATTTAATAAGATATTTAATCTTTCTTTGGATATTTTTGTTAGATTAGCTAATTCATCTACATCAATATGCTCGTACTCTAAAAGACCTAAAAGTGTCTTACATTTCATTAAATTCCCCCTTGCCACAAGCATTTTAATAAGCAACACAATACTCTACATTTCTAATTATAACAAAGTAAAGGAATTATTTCAATATCAAACAACAAAAGTCGTCTCATTAATAAATTTATAATTCGTTTTATATTTAAGCTCCCGTACCAAACGAAACAAAGCATCATCTTTGGCTTTACACTCTAACATAATATATATTTCATCAGTAAAATTTTTTAAAAGTTCTAAAAAAACTATAAAATCGCCGGCATTTATATAATCACTATGGCTTCGTTTAGCATAAATACTTTTCGGCGAAGAAAAATGCATTTTTGGCATCAAACCACTATTATTCCAAGTTTTAATAATTCGTGGTAGATAATCTTTAATATCCTCCCCTTCGTTATTGCACTTATAATGGTGATAATCTAAAACCATAGGTATTTTTAAAGTTTCACAAATTTTTAAAACATCTTTAATATTAAATACTTTATCATCATTTTCTAAAAGAATCATTTCTTGTAATGTTTTATCTAATTTTTGAAAGTTTTTAATAAACCTTTGAATAGCTTTTTCTTTATCATTAAAAAGTCCACCAACGTGTAAAATGACTTTCCCTTCTATTTCCATGGCATTGAAAATATTTTTATTGTATTCTAGTATTCTAATACTATTATTTAAAACTTCTTTATTTGGACTATTAAGAACGCAAAACTGGTCGGGATGAGTATCAGTTCTAATATTGTATTTTTTAAAGAACAAACCTATTTCTTGCCAATAATTTTGATAGTTTTTAATATAATCAAAATGAACACTAGGATGCGTCGCTAAAGGAATTAAATGATGACTTAACCGATAAAAATGTACGTTATTGGCATAATTATATTTTAATATTTCTTTTAAATTATGAAAATTATTTAAAATAATATCATTTAATTTTGGTAAAGCGTTAGAACCTAGTTTTTCGTAATTAGTATATGTTAATGTTTTGGACGCTGATGGCAGTGGTAACGCCAGCGCTACATAGCCTAAACAAACTCTCATGTAATCACCATTTTTATTATAAACATTTAATTTGACATTATACTTGTCATAATATATAATACTTTTGTCGTAAATACGGGGAATAAATTTATTAATATCTAAAAATATGATAAAATAGAGATGGAAGTGATATTATGTTTAAACAATTAAACATTTTAGATGAAAAAGATAAAACGTTAAGAAAAGTTAGTAAGGAAGTATCTTTACCACTTAATAAAGAAGATAAAGATACCATAAAACAAATAATTAAACAATTAACTTATAGTCAAATTCCTGAATACGAAAAAAAATATAATTTAAGACCAGGAATGGGCCTCGCCTTTCCACAACTTGGACAACTTAAAAGAATAATTGTAATTGTTCATGAATATGAAGAAGGTAAATTTAATAATTATGTGGTTGTTAATCCAAAGATTATTAGTCATTCTGAAGAAGTTATTGCCCTAGAAACTGGTGAAGGTTGTTTAAGCGTTAATAGAGATGTTGAAGGTCATGTTCCAAGATACGCTAGAGCGACAATTACCGGTTATGATGAAAATGGCGAAAAAATAAAACTTCGAGTTCGTGAAGAACTAGCTGTCGCTTTCCAGCACGAAATCGACCATTTAAATGGTATTTTATTCTTTGACCGCATTGATAAAAATCATCCATTTTTTGGGGAAAATGAAATTAGATTAATTTAGAGGTGAATTATGAAAAATACAATTAAATATATTTTGCTAGTTATTTTTGCTTTTGCAACATCGATTCTTATATATGAATATGTTGAAGCCAATGAAGAAGTCGCAATTGAAGATGATATATTAATTTATCAACAAACTTTAGAAAATGAATTTTTAAGTAAAACTGATTATAGTATTAACGAACCAAAAGTTATTTTAAATCCTTATGGTAATTCACCACTGACAGCTTTAGTGATTTTTGAAACCAGTGATTTAACTACTCCAACAATTACGGTTAAAGGAAAAGATGGTGAAGATGATTTAACTCATACATTTATTCCTAATAAAGTCCATATTTTGCCAATATATGGCTTATATCCTGACTATAATAATAAAGTAGAAATTAGTGTTAGCGGAATTACAAAAACTATTAATATTAAAACAGAAAAATTGCCAGATGATTTTATAGAACTTGAAAATGTTAGTGGTGACCTAGATACTGACGAATTTTACTTTACTACGCCTGAAGACAAATCTTATACAGCTGCTTATGATAAAAATGGCAATGTCAGATGGTATTTAATTGGTGATTATAGATGGGATATTAACCGGTTAAATAATGGACACTTACTTATAAGTAGTGCGAAATTAGTTAACCTTCCCTATTATTCTAAAGGATTAGTGGAAATTGACTTATTAGGTAAAGTTTATTTTCAATACAATATTCCAAATGGCTATCATCATGATGTTACCGAATTAGAAAACGGAAATTTCTTACTAGCCTCTAATAATCTAAAAGATGGAACGGTAGAAGATTATATTATTGAAATTGACCGTAGTACTGGAGAAATTATTAAAAATTGGAACTTACACAAACTTCAAAACAATGAAAAAGAAAATTGGTTAGGACTAAATAGTTTATTTTATAGTCGTAAAAACAATTCTATTACTTTTGCTGGAACAAATAACAATATGATTGGTAATATTGATTATAAATCTAATGAAGTAAACTGGCTTCTTGCTGATAAAGAAAATGTTCCGACTAAATTTCAAGAATATATTTTAGATTATGATTTTACTTTAAATAAGCCACAAGCTATTAATAGTTTAAGTGATGATGAGATAGCTTTTATCAATACAAAAGATGATGGGCTTTATTTAACTATCATTAAAATTGATAATGAAAATAAAAAAGCTAGTTTAATTAGTGAAACTTTAGTCAGTGAAGATAAAACTGAGGCTAATTTAGATATTACTGATGAAAATAATTATTTATTTACTGGTGAAAAATACATTAAAGACGTAAATAATGATGATGATTTAACTATTGAAACTGATAGTACTTTATATAATAGTAAAAAATTAAGCTTATACGCTAATGATATTTATACTAGTGGTCCTGGTACTAAATTAGGTTCTTTAGGTATTACCCCAACTACTAATAATATATCTGTTTTCTTTCATAAAGACGGAACAGAAATTATGAAAGATTATGATATAAATTTAGTTAAAGAAGCTGACCGATTAGTTGTTACAGGGACTTTTAAAGCTAGTGATGATGTTACAATTATTTTAGATAATTTCTTAACGAAAAAAACTTATGATTTACCTATTTCTAATACACCATATGAAGGAAATAAAAAAGACGATAAGAAAATTACCGTTTCTAAATATATTAATGATGAAGATGTTTATGGTAAATACTATATCTTTATTAGAGTTAATGGCGTTAATTATAAATTAGGTAAATATGTTGTATTTTAAAAGACTTACTAAATTGTAAGCCTTTTTTTGTATAGAGATGATTAAAAATCCTCTTTTATCATAAATTATTAATTTTATTGGTATAACCCACATAAAGTTTATACTTTTTTAACCTTTATTATATTTTTCAGTAAATTCTTCATAACTAATTTGTTTATCAATATAAGTTCCATCTTCATTAATATAAATAAGTCTATTAGCAGCGGTTTCAATAAGTTCTGTATCATAAGTAGCTAAAATAACTGGTCCATTAAAGTTACAAATAGCTTTATTAAGTGAAGTAATGGCTTCAATATCTAAATGATTAGTTGGCTCATCTAATAATAAAACATTACCTTTAGTAAGCATCATTTTAGCTAGCATTAATCTTACTTTTTCCCCACCAGAAAGAACGTTCACTTTTTTTAAAGCTTCTTCACCGGAAAATAACATTCTTCCTAAAAAGCCTCTTACAAAACTTTCATCTTTATCTTCAGAATACTTTCTTAAAAAGTCAATTAAAGTTTCGTTATTCATAAAATAATTATCATGATTTTTTGGGAAATAAGACATAATCACAGTTGAACCTATTTTAATTTCACCACTATCAGGTGTTAATTCACCAGTAATTACTTTAAATAAAGTTGTTTTAGCTATTTCGTTTTCACCAATTAAAGCAATTTTATCTTCAGGTCTAACATTTAAAGAAAAATCTTTAAGAATTGGTTTTCCATTTTTCGTAACATTAATTTTACTTAAATATATTACTTCTTTTCCTAGTCTTCTTTCATAGGCAAAATTAATATAAGGATATTTTCTCGAAGATGGCTTTAAATCTTCAATAACAATTTTCTCTAATGCTTTTTTTCTCGAGGTTGCTTGTTTTGATTTAGAAGCATTAGCTGAAAATCTAGCAATAAAAGTTTGTAACTCTTTAATTCTTTCTTCTTTCTTTTTATTGCTCATTTTTAATTGTTTTTGCATAAGTTCATTAGATTCATACCAAAAATCATAATTACCAACACATAGTTTTATTTCACCACGGTCAATATCTAACATATGTGTACAAACTTTATTTAAAAAATGTCTATCGTGAGATACTAAAATAACCGTACCTTTAAAATCTAATAAAAAGTTTTCAAGCCATAATTTACTTTTAATATCTAGTCCATTAGTTGGCTCATCAAGTAATAAAATATCAGGACTTCCAAATAAAGCTGAAGCTAGTAACACTTTAACTTTTTCTAAATCTTTAAGTTCACTCATTTGTTTATTATAAAGTTCGGGATTTAGTCCTAGACCGGCAAGTAAAGTAGCAGCCTCACTTTCCGCTTCCCAACCATTTAAAGCTTCAAAATCAGCCTCCAATTTAGCAACTTTCATCCCATCTTCCATACTAAAGTCTGGTTTAGCATATAAAGCATCTTTTTCTAACATAATATTATAAAGCTTTTCATTACCCATAATAACTGTTTCTAAAACCTCATACTCGTCATAATCATGATGATTTTGTTTCAAAAAAGAAATTCTATCATTTTTATCTTTAATAACTTCACCAGTAGTACTATCTATTTCGCCTGTTAAAATTTTTAAAAAAGTACTTTTACCAGCTCCATTAGCTCCAATAACGCCATAACAATTATTACCAGATAACTCTAAATTAACATTTTCAAATAAAATACGTTTTCCATAACGTAATGATAAATTATTTACTTTTAACATAAAAACCACCTTGCTAAATTATATCATATTTTGTAAAAGAAACAAAATAAAAGTAGAACTTAATCTACTTTGGTTCATTGTTCATTAATTATAAAACCAAATGTAACCAGTAAAAATAAGAAAGTTGCATTTAGTTTTACAGTTGACCCAAACAAAACAATCATAAGAAAAATTGTGAAAAAGTATTGACATAAATATCAAAAATAGTATAATTAAAGTACTTTAGATTGTTGCAGGTGTATATATACACTTGGTAGAAGTTTTTCAAAAGGAAGAGCAGTGCTCTTTCTTTTGCTTTTATATGATGTTTTTATTAATGCAATTAAGATATCACATATTACTATTTTGCCTTAATATTAAACTTTTTTATCTAACTAATTCATATTTTGTAAAAGAAACAAAATAAAAGTAGAACTTAATCTACTTTGGTTCATTGTTTAAAGCAATAATTTGTTCTTCAGAAAGTCCAGTAACTTCACTAATAAAATGAATATTAAGTTTTTTATTAAGCATAAATTTAGCTAGTTCAAGTCTATTTTGTCTTCCTTCTCTGCTATTCATATCATTAACGTTTTTAAAGACTGTAATTCGGATATTTTTAATTTCTTCGCCTTCGGTTAAAGATTTTTTAAACTCTTTGTCCTTAATTAGGCTCATTACTTTATCTTTAAATTGCTCCATAAGTTCATCGCCCTTACAATATTTTTCTAACTCTTCCTCGTTAAAACCAAGCATAGCTAGATATTTATATTCTTCATTACCGGCATAAAATAATTCTTTACATTTATCTATATCAAACTCATGGATAGATAAATTATCAATAAGCTTTATATTAGAGTTTGGAGCACTAAAATAACTATGAAAAGCAGCAGGAGGTTCTTCCTGATTACAAGACATTGCTTTAAACATATCATTGGTTTTTAATGTACAGTTTTTTTCTTCCATACATTCATCTCCTTTCTTGTATTTTGAGAGAAAAATATCTCTCTATTATATATCATAGGAGATTTTTTTATAAAACCCTTCTTTTTTGCTAATTTTTTAAAAATTTTTTTAAAAGCCCTTTCAAAACTATGAAAAGAGCTTTTTATATAATACTATAAATGTTTTTTATGTTTCTGTAAGCTAATATTATGATTATTATTTTTTGCTTGATTCCATAATAAACCTAAAATTTCCATTTCTTGTTCATATAATGCATAATAACTATAAGCTTCATCTTGTGAAGCAACTTCAGCCTCATTTTCATTAGGAATAAATCCAAAAACAATAGGGTCTTCCTCATCATAAATCATATAAATATCTTCAGCATCGGCTAGATAGCCATCTTCTTTAACCGCACTAACTGTAGGAATTCGAATATCGGTATCTAATAAATAAAAGTTATAACCAGCAATACTTCCTATTTTCCCGTCAGTTTTGAAAACCGCTTCTACTTTGGTTGGAACTTTATCAAGGCCCTCAATATCAATTGGTCCCCACATTTCTTTCATAATATTATATAATTTTAATTTTTTTAGCTTTAGAAATGCATATCCTGCTTCTACTTCTGTATATTCCACAATTTCCTTCCTCTATAAAACCCCTATTTTATTTCTTCTAAACTAACGCTAACGAGTTTACTAACCCCTGATTCTTGCATAGTTATGCCATATAAAACATCAGCGTATTCCATTGTTACTTTTTTATGAGTAATGATAATGAATTGTGATAAATCTTTTAAACTCGTAACATATTTACCAAACGTATCGACATTGGCTTCATCTAAAGCGGCCTCAACTTCGTCTAAAATACAAAATGGAGCAGGATGAGACTTAATTATCGCAAAAAGTAAGCTAATAGCCGTTAAAGTTTTTTCTCCTCCAGATAACAAACTAATACTATTTAATTTCTTTCCTGGAGGACTGGCAACTATTTCAACACCTGTTTCTAATAAATTATTAGGCTCTGTTAACTTAAGCATAGCTTTACCACCTTTAAATAATTGTTTAAAAGTTTCTCCAAATAATTTATTGATATTTTTAAAAGCTTCATCAAATTCTTTAATCATAACTTTATCCATTTCATTAATGATAACATTTAAAGTATTTTCGGCTTTTAATAAATCTTCTACTTGCTGATTTAAAAATTCATAGCGTTCAGATACTTTATCATATTCACTTTCAGCTGTCAAATTTACTTCACCTAAATCTTTAATTTGTCTTTTTAAACTATTTACTTTATTTTTGGCTACATTATATGGAATATCTAATTTATAGTTTTCTTTAGCTCTTTCATAAGTTGTACTGTATTCTTCATTTAATGTATTAAGTAAATTATCAAGTTTAACATCCATACGATTAACGCTTACTTCTAAATCTTTAAGCTCACTATTTTTACTAGTTAATAATTTATTGTCTTGTTTAATTGAAAGCTCGTATTCATTACTAGCATTCATTACTTCTTCTTTTTCTTTCATAAGGCTACTTAATTTTTTATTATTTTCATCTCTTTTAGCCACAGCTTCATAATATTTGCTTATTATTTCTTCTTCTTCAGTTGACAAAACGCCATCTAAAATATTAGTCGTTCCGCGAATATCAATTTCCACTTGCTCAAGTTCACTATTTAAAATTTTAATTCGTTCCTGCTTATTATTAATATCATCATTTTTTAAAAGTTTTTCTTTATTAACTAAATATAATTTATCTTCAAGGCCTTTTAACTCATAATCGACTTCATTAATTTCATTTTCCTTGTTTTTAATATTTTCAATAACAATATTAAAGTCTTTTAATATTTTTTCAAGCTCATATTTTTCACTAATAACATTTCGTTTACCACTGATTTTACCACCAGTAAGTGAGCCGCCAACATGAATAATTTCACCATCTAAAGTTACAACCCGGTATCGATAATTAATTAAGCTAGCAATTTTACTTGCTCTATCTAAAGAATCGGTAACAATAATATTACCAAGTAAATTTTCTAAAATATTATCATATTTGGCATCGTTTTTAACTAAAGACTTGGCTACAGAAGCAAAACCACCTAAACTTTTTATTTGGTCTAAAACGCTTTTTTCAATATATTTAGGTTTAATAACATTAAGTGGGAAAAAGGTCGCTCGTCCAATATTTTTAATATAGTTTATTGCTTCTTGGGCTGCTTGCTTATTATCTGTCACGATATAATTACTCGCATTTCCTAGCGCGACACTGATAGCTGTACTGTATTCTTCTTTCGTTTCAATTAAATTACCAACCACATCATGAATGCCACGAAGGCGCGGATTATTTAAAACTGCCCGAACCGCATTTGGTAAAATACTGGCATTTTCAATACTATTAGTTAAATTATCCCGGTTTATTTTCAAAGTATTTTGTTTTCTAATCTCACCAGTAAGTTCAAACTCTAATTTATTTTTATTGCTTTTAAGCATATTTATCTGGATTGTTAATTCATCTTCTTTTTCTCTTAAACTATCAGCATTTTTATTTAAATTAACAATATCGGTACTAACTAAGTTAATTTCATTTTTTAATTGCTCTTTACGTTCTTTAAGGGAAAGGAGGTGCTGGTGGACTTTAGCGTCTTTAGTTTGATATTTTTGCCTTTCAACGATAATATTCTTTTGTCCATTTAATTTTTCGGCTTCAGCAGTTAAAGATAATAATTTTGTTTGAACGTTTTTTATTTCTTCATCAATTTTATTAATTTTAATTTTATACTTTTGCGCTTCAGCTTCATTTTTAGTACTAGCTGTCGTCAAAGTTAAAAGTTCTTCATTTAATTTATCGATTTTTTCTTTTTCTTTTTGATAATCATAATTGATATTTGTAATTTCTTCAGTTACTAAAGCAATTTCGATGTTTTCAAGCTCACTTTTATATTTTTTATAAAGGATAGCTTTTTCCCGAGCTTCTCTTAAAGGATTTATTTGATTTTCAAGTTCACTAATAATATCATTAACTCTATCAATATTGTTTTTAGTTTTTTCAAGTTTTCGCAAGGCTTCTTCTTTCCGCCTTTTATATTTTAAAACACCAGCCGCTTCTTCAATGATACTTCTTCTATCTACGGCTTTACTACTAATAATACTTTCGATTTTACCTTGGGAAATTATATTAAAGCTTTCTTTAGCAATTCCACCATCTAATAAAACATTACCAATATCTTTAAGCCTAACTTTTTTATTATTTAAATAGTATTCATTAGTTCCATCTCTATAAACTCGTCTTTTTATTTCAACTTCATCATAATCAAGTGGTAGATAATGGTCTTTATTATCAAATACTAAAGTTACCGAAGCGACATTCATAGGACTTCGACTTTTACTACCTGAAAAAATAACGTCACTCATTGACCCATCACCACGTAATGACTTAACTGATTGTTCTCCTAAAACCCATCTAACAGCATCAACCACATTACTTTTACCTGAACCATTAGGACCTACTATACCAGTTATACCAGTGGATGGCTCAATATTGATTTTATCAGCAAATGATTTAAAACCATGAGCTTTTATTTCTTTTAAATACATGTTCTCACCTCCTCGTATAATATAGTTAAGATATTTTTTAACTATATTTCTGATTTAGATTTTTGTTAAGAGATATCTATAAACTCATTATTTTGTAGATTTTAAAAATCTATATTATAATGTCTGTAGAGATAGAGTGGTTTTAACCTCCTCCTTGAACATTTGGTTCTTAAAGTAGATTAAAGCCTCTTCTTTACAATTTGGATATTAATGAGTTGTATAAGGACTTGCTTGCTAGCTTTTGCCTTTTATTTGCGAGGTTATATCTTTGTAAAGGTATTGAGGGTTGCCTCTATCTTAATTTTTTTATGAATTGGAGTTGTTTTTATGTATTATTATTTAGGCATCGACATTGCCAAAACCAATCACATTGCTTCTCTTATTAACAATAATGGAGATATTGTTATAAGAGCAATTAAATTTACTAACAGTAATGAAGGTTTCCATAAGTTTTTATCAATCCTCCAAGATAAACTTGGTAATTTAAATAATATTGAAATAGCTATGGAAGCTACCGGTCATTACTGGCTTTCCCTATATTCTGCTTTGACTGATAATGGTTTTAATGTTTCTGTTTATAATCCTTATCAAATTAAAGCTTACCGGGGTGCTTATAATAATAGAAAGCAAAAAAATGATATTATTGATTCTATTATTATCGCCGATTACTTAAGAGTTTTTGGTTCTAAAAACTCTAAACTCCCAGAAGAAAATATTTTATCTTTAAAACAATTAACTCGTTTTAGAAGCAATATTGTTAGCAATGTTTCTTCTTTGAAGGTTCAAGTTATTGGTTTATTAGATAAAGTATTTCCAGAATACAAGAAGCTCTTTTGTGATATTTTTGGGACAACCTCTAAACAGCTATTACTTAACTGTCCAACTCCTGAAGACATTATTAAGATTCCCACTACTAAACTAGCTAATTTATTATCTAAACATTCTAAAGGTAGATTTAATAAAGATACTGCCACTCATATTAAAGAAACTGCTAAAAACTCTTTTGGTATTAAATTTACTACTGATGCTTGTTCTTTTGAAATCAAACAGCTTATTAACCAAATCATATTTTTAGAAAATCAAATTGATGAAGTCAGCAAACAAATCAAAGAACTTTACGATAAATTAGATAGTCATCTTTTATCAGTCCCTGGTATTGGCGTTAATCTTGCTCCTATTATTTTAGCGGAAATTGGCGACATTAATAACTTTGACAAACCAAGTAAACTGATTGCTTTTGCGGGCGCTGACCCTTCTGAAAATCAATCTGGTAATAAGTTATCTACTAATGATAAAACGTCTAAAAGAGGTTCTCCTTATCTTCGTCACGCCATTTATACAGCTAGTTTAGTAGCTATATCAAATGAGCCTGAACTTAGAGCTTATTATGATAAGAAAATTAAAGAAGGTAAGCACCACTTTGTTGCCCTTACGGGCATTAGTCGTAAACTTTTAACCATTATCTACTATATTCTTAAAGAAGATAGAGATTATATCAGATACGACCAGAAACACAACTAATAGTCACAATTAACAAAAGGTAATGTTTTCGGTAATTAACAATTGTTAATTATTTTCACTATGTCTTTTTTTAACAATCACAATATTTTCAAACTTTTTCATAATTTTTGTTAAATTTGACTTGACTTATTTATAGTTGTCTAATTTATTAAAATATTAGTTATTAAATCGAGTAAATTATTTAAGGTATCACCTATAAAATAAATTTTATCTTTAAAAAACTTATTTTTAGTGTTTTCCATATTTATTTCTATTAAATTATCTTTAATCTTAATATCACTAGTATATCTTTGATATTTTTTGATAATTTCTTCTTTTTCTTCTTCATTTATATCCCCGTAAATATATAATTTACTTTTACCGATGTAAATACTACTAGGTACAAAATGTTTAGTAAATTTACTAATATAATTATAATTACAAATAACAAAATCCATCTGTTTCTTTTTGAATTTTTTCTTTAATTTTTTAATATTTACTTTTTTATGACGACCCCTAAATTTTAATTTAGAACTACCTTTTTTCTTAATATTTTCTAATAATAAACAATTTACTATTTTATTATTTTTATTTATTTCTTCTAACACTTTTTCATTTTCAATACCAATGCCAAGTAGTGTTCCTTCTATTTTTTTGACTATTTTTATTAGTTCTTTATCCATAAAACCACCTTAATTATTAAAATTTTTATATTTTACCTAGTAAATATCCCTATTACCGCATCTATTAAATCAATAAGAACAAAACTATCAGGTTTATTTTCTTTAGTTTCTGACCCAATAGTCATTATTGTTTCACCCATAACCGTTATAACATCAATATTTTTTGTATAATAACTATATTTTTCTTTTATTTCTTCAGTTTCATATTTAGACATATAACCATATAAGTATAGTTTACCATCTAAATAAAACTTACTAGGAATTTTCTTAAATACATCTTTATCAGTATAGTAATTGCAAACTATTTCATATATTTTGTTTTTAGAAAGTAATTTTTCTAACTCTTTATCACTAATTACTTTTTTACGTTTAATTATTTTTGTATCTTTTAACAAATAACAATTTTTGATTTTTTTATTGTTATTGACTTCTTCTAAACCTTTTTCACTATCGATACCTACTATTAAAACATTACCTTTTAAGTTTTTTATTATTTTTATAAGTGCGTCCTCCATTACAATCACCTTAATTATTGTACCAAATCGCTAACGCGAAGTCTAGTACCTAAAAATTATTGTTTTTTTTAATTTAATATATAAAAAGAACGTGATTTATGATAGAATAACTACCATTAACTCCGCCAAGAGTAATCACGTTCGAGTTATACTATATCATAAATATTTGAATTTGAAAACCTCTTTGGCGAAAGTTATATAAATTTTCTTTCAGATTGGAGGTTTTATTTTATGTCAGAAGATTTATTAAAAGTTAAAAATTATTACAGATAAGGAGGTGTAGTAATAGAACAATTAACACTTATATAAGTTGTTTAAACAGATTCAAAAATTATTTTAAAGGAAAAGATATTTCTAAATTTACTGAAGAAGATATTTTAGAGTATCTCAAAGTTAATTTTATTGATTTAGATATGTCTCCTGCTACTATTAATGTTAATAGGTCTGCTATCAAATATTATTATCTTGTTAACTGGGATAAAACTTTTAGTGATATTTTACTTCCTTATTGTAAAATTGGTTCTAAATTCCCACCTATTTTAGACAAACAAGATGTTCTTTATCTAATTGAAAACACAAAAAATATTAAACACAAAATTTGATTATGTCTAGGTTTTGGTTCTGGTCTTAGGGTATCCGAAGTTGCTACTTTAAAAATCGGCGATTTTTCTCATAATCTTCATAAAATTACCGGTAAAGGTAATAAAGATAGATTTGTTCCCTTTCCTGATTTTACTTATAATTTATTATTGGAATACTATAAGAAAAACCACGATAAAATTATAGAATCTGGTGGTTATTTATTCCCAAACGTGAATAAAAATTCTTCTTTAAATCATATTAATGATGCTTCTATTAAAGATTTCTTTTCGAAACTTAAGAAAAAACATAATTTAGATAGTCAAATGTCTTTCCATACTTTAAGGCATTCTTTTGCCACTGAATTTATTAGAAATGGTGGCGACTTATGGAAACTTAAAGCTATTTTAGGACATACTTCTATTAATTCTACTACTGTTTATCTTCATATGGCTGAAAATTTTAATGATATTCATTCTCCTTTAGATGGCATATTGTAATGTACACTATACAAGATGTTTTTAAGCTATATGGAGACGAATATATTAAAACGCATAATTTATCTAAAGAACAGTGGAAAGCTTATAATGCCATTCTTAATTGTAAAACTAGTAATTTAGGTTTTCACAATATTACTTGTCAGCATTGTGGGAAAACTATTTCTGCTTTTAATAGTTGTCGTAATAGACACTGTCCTATGTGTCAAAGCTATCAGAGGGAAAAATGGATTCAAAAAGAATATAATAACTTGTTAGATTGTCCTTACTTTCATATTGTTACTACTGTTCCGTCTGAACTTAATGATATTGCTTTATACAATCAAAAAACTTTTTACAACATTTTATTTAAAGCTCACAGTGAGTCTATTATGACTTTGACAAATGACCCTAAATGGCTTGGAGCGAAAGTTGGTATAACTTCTATTCTTCATACCTGGGGACAAACTTTAGAACTTCATCCTCATATTCACTCTATTGTGACTGGTGGTGGCCTTAAAGATAATAAATGGATTAACTCTAAAGATAATTATTTATTTAAAGTTCAAGTTCTATCATCTTTATTTAAGAAAAAGTTTTTAGCTTTACTTAAAGAAGCAGATTTAGTTTTTCCTAAACATTTATCTCATCTTAAAAATTCAAAAGCTTTTAATAAGTTTTTAGAAACACTTTATGATAAAACTTGGATAACCTATATCGAGCCACCTAAAGGTTCACCAGAAAATGTTATAGAATATATTGGTAGATATTCTTTTAGAGTAGCTATCTCTAACAATCGTATTAAGAGTATTGATAATGGTAAAATAACCTTTGAATATAAAGATTACAAAGATAATTCCAAAATAAAGTTAATGACTTTAGACGCCTTAGAATTTATCAGAAGATTCCTTATGCATATTCTTCCCGATAGATTTACCAAAATCAAACATTATGGATTACTTAGTAACAGGGATAAGAAAAATAATCTTAAAATTTGCCGTATTCTCATAGGACAAACTGTATTTAATGATTTTACTATTTCAATAACTCCAAGAAGGTCATTATATAAATTCGTATGTGATGAATGCGGTTGTGATAAATTTACTTATTCTTTTTATTATCGATCCTGCTTTTTAAACTAAATAATAATATCTTATATCCACATATATTTGGGGGTAAGGGGGCTTATGCCCTAATTTCCCTATAATCATCTATACCCACACTTACTCTGAAATATTTCCTTTATTTTTTCTTATTACTCCAATCATATGAAATATACTTTCCCCTATACTTCGCTCTTCGATTTGCCACAATATCGTTATAGAGCTTTTTGTTTGCACAAAAAACTCCATAACTTCCTTTACATTATATCAAAAAAAAGCCCTATTTTCCAGGCTTTTACTAACTTATTTATTAAATGTCACCCAACTTTTTTGACGTAAACGTACATTTTGTTTATTATAAATCTAAGCTATTTGGATTTAGTAAGAATTCTTTAATACCAATTATTAATATACCTTCATCATTTCGCCATAGTTTAATATCATCTTTAACAACGATAATTTTTTTAAAACTATCACCAATGTTATTAAGCGGTCTAGTCTCTTGAAGTGCTTTTTCGGGCTCATCGATATTTAAAGCTGACTGAATATAGTATCTTTTACTGCCCATATTACACACAAAATCAACTTCTAGCTGTTTTTTAGTATTACCTTCTCTAATTTCTACAACTCCCACATCGACATTATATCCTCTTTTTAAAAGCTCATTATATATAATGTTTTCCATTAAATGATTTTCTTCATGCTGTCTGAAATTAAGCCTAGCGTTTCTAAGTCCAATATCAGCAAAGTAATATTTTTGCGGAGTACCAATATATTTTTTCCCTTTTACGTCATATCTTTCAGCTTTTTCAATAAGAAATGAATCTAATAAATAATCAATATATGAAATTATAGTATTTTTTGAAACATCTTTTATACCATTACTAATATAAGTATTATAAATTTTTTGTGGATTAGTTAAAGAACCGACAGATGATGCTAGCATATTAATCAAAGAATCTAAAACATCATCTTTATTTATATTATTTCTATCAATAATATCTTTTTTATAAGTAAGCTCAAATAACGAAGATAAATAATTACTTTTTTGCTCATCCGTTTGTTGTTTTAATATAAGTGGCATACCACCATAAGTAATATATTCATTCCACGCTTCATTTTTATCACCTTTATATGCAGAAGCAAATTCTGAAAAAGATAAAGGAAAAACTCTTATTTCATCGCCTCTGCCCCTAAACTCGGTAATGATATCACTTGATAAAAATCTTGAATTACTTCCCGTTACATAAACATCTAAATTTCGTTTATGTAAAAATCCATTTAATACAGCTTCAAAATTTTTAACATTTTGAATTTCATCAATTAAAACATAATGCATATTATCATCGACAATTTTAGATTCAACATAGTTATCAAGTTCATGTGGATCTAAATACTTTTCGTTTTTAATTGCATCTAAATCTAATTTAATTATGTGTTTATCATCAACACCACTTTCTTTTAAATAATTTACAAAAATAGGATCAAGTAAATATGATTTACCACATCTTCTTATTCCCGTAATTATTTTTATCAAACCATTGCCTTTTCTTACAATTAGTTTGTTTAAGTAATCATTTCTTTCAATAATTTCTTCTTGCATATATATCACCCTTTCTAATTGTCACCCAACTTTTTTGACGGAAACGTACATTTTGTTCAATATAATTATATAATATTTTTATAAATTATTCAATATTATGTCAAATTTTTTTAATAAAACTATATCTTTTATTTAGTAAAAATATTATGTATATTAATATTATATTACTTAAACTAAAAAAAGACTTATTTAAGCCTTTAATATATAAAAAGCACGGTTAGTTTGTATGCGACGAGAACTTTATTTTTTAACTAGCCGTGAGTGCGAATAATTTAGTACTTACAATAAGAATTAAGTGAGCAAAAGTAACCTTCAAAATTTTATTATTTTTATAAAATCTATGTTTTAATTTTAAATTTTTATTTATTTTATATCTTGTTTGCCTGCATAATTTAATAATAATTTTATTATTTTTAAGTTTAAAATGATAACCTAGAAATACAAAACCATTTTTAATACTAACAATTTCTATCTTGGTATTATTTAGTTTTAAACCATATTCATTTAGTTTATTTTTTATTTTGATTAAAGAATTTTTTAAATAATTTTTATCATGATGAATTAATATAAAATCATCCATAAATCTAATAAAATATTTAATTTTTAAGTCATGAATTATATAATGATCTATTTCTGATAAGTAAAAAGCAGATAAAGCTTGTGATGTAAGTCCTCCAATAGAAAGTCCTTTATCTTTATAGTAATAAGGAATATTTTGAATACTTTTAGTTTTATATTTGTCTTTGATTTTTTTAATATTTTCATTAATATATGAATAATTAGTACTATCTATTATTTTAGATATAATATCATATTCATCAGCAGTTATTTTAGCTTTTAACATGTCTTTTAATTTATTATGATCGATAGTATAAAAGTATTTAGAAATATCTAATTTTAAAATATAAAATTCATGATATTTTTTATTTAAGTTTAAATATTTTTTAAGCAGTTTAATAGCGTAGCTAGTTCCCATGTTTTTTCTAGTAGCCGTATTTCTAATATCTAAATATTTTTCTAATTTAGGGATTAATATAGTTCTAGCGACATAATGATTAATTATTTTATCTATAATATTTAAACTCATAACAATTCTTTCTTTTGGCTCTTTAATTAAAAAAATATTATATTTTTCTTTATCAAAGTTATTTATTTTATTTAAAGCTATCGTTATATTTTGCATTTTATTTTTTTCGAAATTATATAATTTTTTCTTGTTTTTGACGTTTTTACTAATTTCATCATAAATATTTAATAAATCATTAAACCTAACTTTCAGCACTTTTGATCCATCCTAATATCATTTTATGAATTATAAGTAATTTATTAGTCATTTTTAAGCATTGTTTTTCACTTAAATACTTGTTTTTTAAACTTCTTTCAAAATAAAAATCTAACATACTTATTTTACTTAAAATTTTTATTTGAATATTTTTTCTATCTTTACTATTATTAGCTAAATATATTAAATATAAAATATCTAAAGAATCGTTATATAATCTATCTTTTATTACGTTTTCTTTTCTAGGATAATTAATTACTATATTATCTAAAGACATGATAAAATTTTTCATGTTTTTTACAATTAAAAAATCATTATGCATTTAATTTACTTTCAATAAAATTTAATATTTCTTTTAAATCTTTAGAAGATAATAATTCTAATTTATCATATATTTTTTCGATATCTATTTTAAAATTATATTTTGTTTTTCCTTTTTCCGCATATTTTTGATAATTGTTTTTCTTCTTAAAATCAATTATATTACTATCTAACTGATAATTTATTTTCTTTTCTTCTAAAGTATTTATAACTTTATTAATGGCGGAAATAGGAAAACCTACTCTATTATTAATAATTTTATAATTAAATAAATAGTTTAAAATATAAATATCATCATCAAAGACATGATAAAAACCCCCAACTTTTCTAAAAGTTACATTCATTTCGCATACCCCTTTATAATTATAAGTATTATACTAAGTAATATTATTAATATTACCTAGTAGCTTTTACGATAAAGTTTACAGGCCTGTACGTATACATAGCCATCTTTATCCTGTTTTAGGAAACAAGTCCAAGGATATACTTTGTTCTTTAATACTCTATTATATAGCCTGGAGCCATATAAGCGCGTTTTTTAAAGAGCTGGGAACACCGCGTTGGAGTTAGTCACGTTGTTGTTGCCATTCACGTTACCAGTACTATTGAGATTAGCCGCGTTATTACTATTACTGGCATAAGGCGCCCTATATTTTCAGCATACCCTATATATTAGATAATAATTTATCTAATATTTGTCTTATTTTAACAATATATAAATATTTTTTATAATAATTATTGTCAAAATTTTTATTTTTAATTATTTCTAAATTATCAATAACTTTATAATTTATTTGATATTTATCAAATATTTTAAAGCTATTTTTAAATTTTATTAATTTTAATATTTTAGCATCATAGCTAAAACTAAAATATTTGTTTTTTCTTTTAATTATTATTAAATCTCTTTTATGTAATTTTTTTAAAAATACATATCTATTATAAGCACTAAATTCATCATCACCTCTTTTCTTGTGGAAATTCGCGGTG
>CALVRT010000016.1 GCA_944358735.1 uncultured Bacilli bacterium
TTCTTCTACTTTTGTGTCTTATTCTATGCATATTTATCCTCCATTTCTTTAACAAATATAAGGTAATAAAAATAGGTTACCGTTATATAACATAATACCATATAACGTATTATTTTTCAATATTACATTAGTTATAATTAATTTGGGGTGGATAACTATGAAAAATAATATTAAAAGTGTTTTTTCTTCAGTAGATAATTATGGAGAAGTTTATATAAATCTTGATAAGATTTTAAAAGAGAGAAATATTACTTATAATAAACTTGCTAATTCAATTGGTACTGATTTTGATTTAGTAAGTCGGTATGCTAAAAATAAAATAGTTAGAGCTGATTTAAGTATTCTTTCAAGAATATGTTATGTTTTAGACTGTGACATAAAAGATTTGCTTGTTTATAAAAAGCCAAATAGGTGATGAAATATGTCTGGAAAAATGATTAGGTTTATGAGAATAACAAAAGGTTTAAAACAATCAGAATTAGCTAAAAAAATAAAACTAGCTGACTCTACGCTCGCACATTATGAATCAGATTATAGAGCTATTACTTTAGAAACTGCGAAAAATATTGCTAAAGCATGTGACTTTGAAATTGTCTTTGTTGATAAAAATACTGGGAAGTCTTATAAATTTGAAGATGTTCAGCGTGTTAGTTATGATACAAGAGTAAGAAGTAGGAAGAAATAACTTCTTTTTCTTTGTTAAATAAAGGAATTATGATAAAATATAACTTGAGGCGAAGTATATGATTAATAAAAAATGGGATTTAGTTTTAAAAGAAGAAATGAATAAACCATATTTTAAAGAATTAGGTGTATTTGTAAAGGATGAATATGCTCATAAAATAATTTTTCCACAATATAAAAATATTTTTAACGCCCTTCGTTATACTGACTATGATGAAGTAAAAGTAGTTATATTAGGTCAAGACCCTTATCACGGAATTGGTGAAGCTCACGGACTATCTTTTTCCGTTCAGGAAGGCGTTAGAAGGCCACCATCACTTGATAATATTTTTAAAGAACTATATAACGATTTAGCTGTCAAACGTGAAAATAATAACTTAACTGATTGGGCCAAGCAAGGAGTATTTTTGTTAAATTCTGTCTTAACCGTTGTTAAAGACACCCCTCTTTCTCATAAAGGTAAAGGCTGGGAAACTTTTACTGACGCTTTAATTAGTCTTTTAAATAAACGAGAAAAACCAATTGTCTTTATTTTATGGGGAAGTTATGCTCGTAGTAAAAAAGTATTAATTACCAATCCTAATCATTATATTATCGAAAGCGCCCATCCATCGCCACTATCTGCGCACCGAGGATTCTTTGGTAGTAAACCATTTTCAAAAACTAATAATTTTTTAGTCAGTCACGGTATTAAACCAATTAAATGGGGTGATGAGTAATGGATAAAGCCCTTGAAATTTTAAAAAACAATCTAACTAGTCCTGTAGTTGTAGCTGTAAGTGGTGGCCCAGATTCTATGGTTTTACTCCATACAGTTCTTTGTTTAAAAAAAGAACTAGATTTAACGGTTATCGTTGCCCATGTTAATCATAAACATCGTATAGCCAGTGAAGAAGAAGCTCTTATGGTTAAAGAATATACCGAAAAAAATAATATGATTTTTGAATATATGGAAATTACTGAATATACTGATGATAACTTTCATAATTATGCTCACGAAAAAAGATATGAATTTTTTGAAAGTCTTATTAAAAAATATCAAGCAAAAACCTTATTAACTGCTCATCACGGTGATGATTTAATGGAAACTATTTTAATGCGAATAGTTAGAGGTTCGACCTTAAGTGGTTATGCAGGTCTTAAAATGATAAGTAATAGAGAAGGGTATATAATTTTGCGTCCTTTTCTTGAATATACCAAGGATGAAATAAAAGCTTATGCTGATAAACATCAAATCCCATATGCGATTGATGAATCAAATAATGAAGACGTTTATACAAGAAATCGTTATCGCCATAAAGTTCTTCCTTTTTTAAAAGAAGAAGATAAAGATGTTCATTTAAAATTTAATAAATTTAGTAAATTATTACTTTTGTATAATGATTATATAGATGATTTGGTAAAAGATAAAATAAAGAATATTTGCCCAGATAATGTCATTTGCGTAGATAAGTTCCAAAAAGAACCCAAAATTATTAAAATAAAAATAATTGAATATTTACTAGAGCAGTATTATCAAAGTAATTTAAATGTTATTAGTGATGTTCATACAAAAATACTTTATAAAACTCTTATGAATACTAAAAGTAATATTACTATTAATTTACCTAATGGATTAATTGGCATTAAAAATTATAATGAATTTAAAATAGATTATCCAATAAAAAAAGATAGTTATAATTATGAATTTACTGGCTACTTGTGTTTACCAAATAATCGTGTTATAGAACAAATAACTGAAAGTGTTGATAATAGTAATTATGAAATAAAATTAGATAGCCAAGAACTTAAATTGCCACTCTATGTTAGAACTAGAAGAGACGGAGATAAAATTCAGGTAAAGGGTTTAAACGGCCATAAAAAAGTTAAAGATATATTAATTGATGAAAAGGTTAAACAAAGTACTAGAGATAGTCAACCGGTTGTGACTGACAGCACTGGTGAAATTATTTGGCTTCCAGGTCTAAAAAAATCTAAATTTTCTAAACAAAATGAAGAAAAATATGATATAATAATTAGGTACTTTTAAAGAAGGGAGTTTTTATGAACAAAAAAGTTATTAAAAGAGGGCTTATGCCTTACTTGTTCTTATTTATATTTTTATTTGGTATTATGTTATTATTTAGTTCAATGAATCAGCAAGTTCATGAATTAAATTATAATAAATTTATGGAATATGTTGAGGATAAAAAGGTTGAAGAAATAACGATTGTACCACGAAGCCGTTCAAGCGTTTATGTTATAAGTGGACAGTTAAAAGAATATAAAGAAAATGAATCATTTTCATTTAATATGCCACTTACTAATGAAACGATGGTAAAACTTTATGAGGCTGAAGACCAAGGTAATTTTACTATTAATACAACTACAGACCCTGAATCAAGCACCTTTGTTCAGTTCTTAATAAATGTTGTGCCAATGTTAATTTTAGTTGGAGTTGCTTTCTACTTTATTACAAGACAATTAGGTAGTGGTAATCGGTCAATGGATTTTGGCCGGTCTAAAGCTCGTTTAAGTGGTGGAGAAACAAAAGTAACATTTAAAGACGTTGCCGGTTTAGATGAGGAAAAAGAAGAAATGAGCGAACTTATTGACTTCCTTAAAAATCCAAAAAAATTCCAGAAAATGGGGGCTAGAATTCCCAAAGGTGTTTTATTAGTTGGTCCTCCAGGAACTGGTAAAACTTTACTTGCCAAAGCTGTTGCCGGTGAAGCTAACGTTCCATTCTACTTTATTAGTGGTTCAGAATTTGTTGAATTATTTGTAGGTGTCGGAGCAAGTCGTGTACGTGATATGTTTAAACAAGCCAAACAAAGTGCTCCTTGTTTAGTCTTTATTGATGAAATAGATGCGGTAGGCCGTCAAAGAGGTGCAGGCCTTGGTGGCGGTCATGATGAACGTGAACAAACATTAAATCAATTGTTAACTGAAATGGATGGCTTTGGAGCTAATGAAGGGATTATTATCATTGCAGCTACTAACCGTCCAGATGTTCTTGACCCAGCTTTACTTCGTCCTGGTCGTTTTGACCGTCAAGTAACGGTTAATCTTCCAGATGCTAAAGGTCGTGAAGAAATATTAAAAGTTCATGCTGAAGGTAAGACTTTTGCTAAAGGTGTAACTATGAATAATATTGCTAAACGAACAGTTGGATTTAGTGGTGCTGATTTAGAAAACTTACTTAACGAAGCAGCTCTGTTAACAGTGCGTCGTGGGAAACCAGCTATTACAATGGCAGAAATTGATGAAGCTCATGACCGCGTGTTAATGGGTCCTGCTAAAAAGAGTAAAAAGTATACCGAACACGAGAAAAAAGTAGTAGCTTATCACGAAGCCGGTCATGCTGTTTTAGGTATTAAGTTGGAAGGCGCTAGAGAGGTTCAAAAAATTACGATAATTCCAAGAGGCCGAGCTGGTGGTTACAATTTGATGTTACCAAAAGAAGATACTTATTTATCAACTAAAAAAGAACTTTTAGAATCTATTGCTGCTTTACTTGCTGGTCGAGCTGCTGAAGAAATCATTTTCAAAGAAGCAACAACTGGAGCTTATGGTGACTTTGAGGAAGCTACGAAAATCGCGCGAGCTATGGTTACGGAATATGGTATGAGTGACCTTGGACCAATTCAATTTGAAAGACAAGAATCAAGTGTATTCCTAGGTCGTGATTACAATAAAACACAAAACTTCTCACATGAAGTAGCTAAACAAATTGACGAAGAAGTAAGAAAAATAATTACTGAACAATTCGCTATTGCGAAAAAAACTATCAAAGAAAACATGGATTTATTAAAGTTAATTGCTGAAACTTTACTAGAGTATGAAACAATTACTAAAGAACAAATTGATTATTTAGTAAAAAATGGTTGTATGCCAGATGAAGAAAATATAAGTGAAGAAGAAGAAATTAAACTTGAAGACTTAACAAAAGAAGAATTAGTTGAAAAAGCTAAAGATAAAAAAATTGAAAATCCAGAAGAAAAAACAAAAGAAGAGTTAATCGAATTGTTAAAAGATTAATTCTTTTTTTGTAAACAATTGTCAAAAAATCACAAAATCTTAATATAGTAGTTTAAATGGTAAAAAAAGAAGGTATAATATAATTAAGTTAAGGAGGGATTTTTGTGAAAAACTTAAAAAAATTATTAGGCGTATTATTTACTTTACTAGTTGTCTTTACTTGTATCGCTCCAGTTTCCGCAGCTGAAGCCCCTAAATCTTTTACCGTTAAAAGAGAAGCAGTTATGGAGTCATATATTGGTGACAATAATGGCTTTACTAGTTATGTTACTACTGATGGTACTATTGTTTATTGTATGGATTTAGATATGAAAGGTGCGACTTCTGGCACGAATTATACATATTCTACTAATGCTGATGCTGGATTACTATATATAATGGAAAATGGTTATCCAAATAAAAGTATTACTAATCGTGATGAAATAGATAGATATATTACCCAATCAGCTGTATGGTGGTATTTAAGTGATACTGGACAAACGGCGCAAATGAATACAGCTTTTCAAACAACCGATAAAGAAGCATATCCAGGAATTAGAGACCACATTAAAACATTAGTTAATGGAGCAAAAAATGCTAGTCAAACGTCAACTACTATTGAAGTTAGTACGACTAATACAAATTTATCATTAACTGATGATGAAAAATACTATGAGTCTAATGCGATTAGTGTTAATTTATCTGGTGCTGATACATATAGTGTAAGTGTAACGGGCGGAACTAACGGAACAATTGTTACTGATGAAAATGGTACAGCTAAAAGTGAATTTAATGCTGGAGAAAACTTTAAAATAAGAGTTCCATCATCTGAACTTACAAGTGCCACTAATTTAACAGTTACAGTTTCCGCAGCTGGCGGAAAAAGTGCCGCTGTTTATGCTCCGTCTGATAGTAGCTTCCAAAGAGTAGTATCTTCAGAAGTATATACTACAGATGTAACTGATAATCTTACTTTAAATGTAACACCAAGTGAAGATACCCCAGGTATCGAAGTCAGTGTTCCTAATACTAGTGCAAATATTCCATTTATTATTTTAGGCGTTGGCTTTGCTCTTGTTCTTGTTGGCTTTGGAATCTTTGCTTATGTAACGAAGAAAAAAGCGAAAACAGCTAAAAAATAATACGGTTTTAATCCGTATTTTTTATTTGCTAGTTCTTCGCTTTGCAAAATAATAAAATATATGAAAACTTTAATAGAACAAAGCTAAATAGAAAATAAATTTTGGTATTTTGTTCATTTTCAAAAATTTAATAGATTTATATGTCAAATTATGATAAAATGTATATAGCTATAATTTATGGAAACTGGTGGTAAAATGGGAAAGGTAATTGCACTTGTAAATCAAAAAGGTGGAGTTGGTAAAACTACTTCAAGTATTAATTTGGCTGCATCTTTAGGTGTTTTAAAGAAAAGAGTACTTTTAATAGATTTAGACCCACAGGGTAATAGTACAACCGGTCTTGGTATCGATAAAGCTGATATTAAAAAAAGTATCTATGATTTACTAATTGATAAAGCCGAATTAAAAGATGTGATAAAAAAAACCAAATTTCGTAATCTTTTCATTATTCCCGCAACAATTAGTTTAGCTGGAGCAGATATTGAATTAATGGAACAAAGCCGTATTAATCCAGAATTTTCAAAAAATGGACAATTAAAAAAACATTTAGCAATTGCTAAAGATATGTTTGATTATATAATTATTGATTGTCCGCCTTCACTTGGAATTTTAACAACTAATGCTTTAACGGCTTCTGATTCAGTTATTATTCCTGTACAGTGTGAATTTTTTGCGTTAGAAGGAATTATGCAACTTTTAAACTCAATTATGCTAGCCCAAAAAACATTAAATCCAACTTTAGATATTGAAGGGGTTTTACTAACGATGCTTGATAATCGTACTAATTTAGGTTTAGAAGTTGTTCAAGACATTAAAAGTTATTTTAAAGAAAGAGTTTATGACACCATAATTCCAAGACTTGTTCGTTTATCAGAGGCTCCTAGCCATGGTAAACCAATTATCGCTTATGACCCTAAAAGTCGTGGTGCTGAAGCTTATATTAATTTAGCAAAAGAGGTGATTAGTCGTAATGGAAACTAAAAAAAGAGCTTTAGGGAAAGGATTAGAACAATTATTTGATATGGAAAGTTTAAATACTGGCCATATGAGTAATTTTGAAAAACAAATATATGAGGATGCTAAAGGAGAAGAAGTTGTTGAAGTACCACTTGCTGAACTTCGTCCAAATCCTTATCAACCGAGACAAGTATTTGATGAAGAAGCCTTAAATGAACTTGCTTCATCAATAAAAGAACATGGTGTTTTTCAGCCTATTATTGTTAAAAAAAGTATAAAAGGTTATGAAATAATTGCTGGTGAACGAAGGGTAAGAGCTTCAAAAAAAGCTGGCCTTAAAACGATTCCAGCTTTAATAAGACAATTAACTGACGACCAAATGGCAGAAGTAGCTTTACTTGAAAATCTACAAAGAGAAAATTTAAATATTTTAGAAGAAGCTAAAGCCTATAAACAATTAATTGAAAAATTAGCAATTACGCAAGATGAACTTGCCAAAAAAGTTAGTAAAAGTCGAAGTCACGTAACTAATATTTTAGGTCTTTTAAGATTACCAAATGAAGTTCAAGATTTAATTAGTCAAGATAAACTTACAATGGGTCATGCCAGGGCTTTAAGCAAAATTAATGATAGTGAAGAAATAATTAAACTCGCTAATAAAATAGTTGATAATAATTTATCCGTTCGCGATATTGAAAAAGCTAGTGAAGATAAACCCAAAGTTCACGAAATTAAAAGAAAACCAAAATCAAATGAATATAGGTATGTTGAAGATTTACTTCGTGATAAGTTAGATACTAAAGTAAAAATTAAAGAAAAAAAATTAGTTATTTCGTTTACAAATAACGCTGATTTAAACCGGATATTAGAAATATTAAACGTAAAGGAATGATTTTATGGAAACATTTATAAATAATATAATTGCCACAGCAGTAACAATTATTATATCTTTTTTAATTTATTTTTTTATAAAACAAGTAATTAATAGAATTCTTGCTTCTGGCATAAAAAAAGCTAAACACAGAAAATCAGTAACTATTATTAAAGTTATAAATAATTTATTAAAGACTTTAATTATTCTTTTAGCGTTTATAACAATATTACGTTTTTGGGGCATTGATACTAATGCACTTTTAGCTTCTTTAAGTGTTGCCGGATTAGTAGGTGGCTTGGCTGCTCAAGATTTGCTTAAAGATTTGATTACTGGAGCAACTATTATTTTTGATAATAAATTTGATGTTGGTGATGATGTTAAAATAAATAGTTATGAGGGAAAAGTAACCGACGTCGGACTTCAATCTGTTACTTTAAGAGCCAAAACTGGTGAGGTGTGTGTAATTGCTAATCGTAATATTTTAGAAGTTATAAATTATAGTCGTAATACACCTATTATTAATATTGACTTTAAAATTTCGGCTAATAATGATTTAGAAAAGATAGATAATGTTATTAAAGAAATATGTGAAAAAATCAATAAATTACCATATGTAAATAGTTCGGCTGTTTTTAAAGGAATACAAGAATTAGAAGATGATATTGTTTATCGTATTTCTGTTGGCGCTAAAATGGGAAAAATAACAGAATTAAAAAGTGAATCATTAAAAATAATAAAAGAAGAATGCCAAAGTAATGCTTTGGAAACTCCTTATAATAAAGTGGAGGAAGTATAATGTTAAATTATGGATTAGGAACTATTGTCGTTATGAAAAAAGCTCATCCTTGTGGTGAAAACAAATGGGAAATAACTAGACTCGGGGCTGATATTAAAATAAAATGTCTTGGCTGTAATCATCAGGTGATGATGCCAAGAGTAGAATTTAATAAAAAATTAAAAAAAATAATAGGAGGAAACAATGAAGAAACGCAAAAATAAATTACTACTAGGCCCTGTTATTACTATTATCGCCTTAACTATTTTAGTTGTTATTGTCAGTACTATTTGTAATATTTTTGGTGTCGAAGCTGAAGTTACAACTATTTCTAACAATATGCTAGAAACAACGACAACTACAGTTAATAGTTTGTTTTCTGAAGAAGGTTTTGAATACTTTTTCAGTTCTCCTGTAGATAGTTTTAAAACATTTGAACCATTAGTTTTAATTATTATTTCTTTAATGGCTATTTCTATTGGTAAGGCTAGTGGTTTATTAAAAGCTATATTTTCACCTTTTAGAAGATTAAAACCATCTATTGTTACATTTTTAACTTTATTTGTTGGTATTATTTCTTCATTTTTAGGTGTTTATAGTTATATTGTTTTAATACCACTTGTTGCCGTTATTTATCAGTATATGGGACGCAATTCAGTGCTTGGAATATTTACGGCCTTTATTGGTATTACGTTAGGATATGGAGCTGGAATAATATTTAACTTTGATGATTATCAGTTAGGATTACTTACTAGTGCGGCTGCGCAAGCTGATGTCGACGAAGATTATGTTTTTAATGCTTGGAATAATTTATATGTTATGATTGCTGGAACAGTTCTTCTTACAATTATTGGTACTGTTATCATTGAAACAATTTTAAAACCACGAGTAAAAGCTGCCGTTAAGGAAGAAGATGAATTAGTTGTTTCTAAAAAAGGTCTGGCTTTAAGTAGTATTGCTTTTGTTATTTTAGTGGCTGTATTCCTTTATTTAATTATTCCTGGTATGCCATATTCTGGTTTATTACTTGACCGAAGTGAAGAAGATTATATCGCCCAGTTATTTGGTGGTGGAGCACCATTTACTGATGCCTTTATCTTTGTTTTCTTAATTATTATGATGGTGTGTTCAGGTATTTATGGCTTTGTATCTAAAAATATTAAAAGCACAAATGACTTTAGTGTTGGTCTATCAAAAGAGTTTGATAATTTAGGCTATATGTTTGTTTTAATGTTTTTTGTATCTTTGTTAATTAGTATATTAGAATTTACTAATTTAGGAGAAGTTGTTGGAGCTTTACTTGTATCATTTATGAGTGGTTTAGAGTTTACTGGAATACCGCTTATTATAACGATGATGCTTGTTATTATTGTTATGTCTTTCTTAATACCAGATTCGGTAACAAAATGGACAATTTCTGCTCCAATATTAGTACCATTATTTATGAAAGCTAATATTACCCCAGATTTTACCCAAATGATTTTTAAAGCTGCTGACAGTATTGGTAAAGGCTTAACGCCATTCTTTATATATTTTATTGTTATGCTGGCCTTTGTTGAAAAATACAATAATAATGATAGTAATAAGATTACGGTCTTTGGAACTTTAAAACTTTTAAGACCAACTGTACTTTTATTTGCCGTTATTTGGTTTTTACTTATTATTGGTTGGTTTATTATCGGACTTCCCATTGGTCCGGAAGCAGGTCCTACTTTGTAGGGCTTTTTTTCTATATAAAGTTTTGTCAATTTTTATATTATTTTAAAATAACTTAATTTATAAAATATGGTTTGTGTTAAAATTATAATAGGAGGTAAGACGATGATTATCAAAATGAATCAAACTAGTAGAGATAAATCAGGTTTAAGTATGGGAATTGGCGGCTTTAATTTGCAAGTTACGCCAGATAGTGGAACTGACTATGAATTTATTTATAATAATAATATTTATGGACATTTTAATTATCAAAAGATTTCCCGAAATGAAGCTTTGATGAAGTCTGGAGGTAATTTATTTAATTTAAGTCATAATTTAGATGATTATCGAGCTGTATTCAATGGCCGTAGTAGTTTAAATATTAATGTCAGAAAAGTAGATTGTCCTAGTGACTTTGAGGAGTCAATGGTGGGATATTATAGACAAATTGATGATAAGACAAAATGTTTTTTTCGGAAAGAAGAACACGTTTATACAGAGAATAACCAAGTTGTTGGAATTCTTCGTGAATATATTATAGAAACCAAGAAAAAAATCTTTTCCAATTTTACTTATTATGATGCGATTAATTATAAAGGTCAAAATTATTTTTTGTATCCTTTAAAATTAGACCATTATTATCTTTGTGTTTACAATAATAATACATTGATTGCTATTATTATGAAAGAAAGTACTTTATTCAAAAAGGATAATTATACTATATATGCTTTAGATGGCTCTGATGCAGATTTTCTTTGTATGATGGCGGCAAAATTTGATTATACTTATTTTCAACCAGTAAAGAGACAAGATAGTGAGGGTCATATGGTAACAGAATATAGTACACCTGACTTTGCTTTTAAAAGACAAAGATTAGCTTATGGTGATAAATTTGATTCTAACTTTATTGAAAGAATAAAAAATGGTATATAAAAACTAGTTAGTTGATATTAATTCAATTAACTAGTTTTTAATTAAATTTCAAAAGTATAGCCATTGTTTATAGTACCATTGCCTCCAGTTATTTTAACTTTAGGAGATAATGTTACTACAGGGCGGACGCCGTATGCATAGTATGCAAGATGGTTACTGATAAAACCGCTATTTCGAATAAGCCAAACTGCGTATGAAGCACCATATAAATATGGTGATATTGTCCACCAATTAAAATTACTAGTGTGCATCCAGTTGCTATTTTTACATGGATAATTACTGTTATTCAGGCTTCCGTTATAGACATTTATACAGCCACTATCTGTACTTGCTCTTATGTATTCTGTTGCATCAATTAACGCTACTTTTCCTTTCCAATTAGTTGCCTCAACTTGTTCTAAATCAGTTTCTAATGTTTGTCCCGTTTGTTCTTTCAATACACCAACTTTATATATTGCGTTTAAATCAATCATATTTTGAGATTCACTAGTTAATGTATTATAGTAATCGTTATTTAAATATGTGTTTAATTTAGCCTCTAAACTAGGTAGTTTGTATTTTGCACTAGTTAATAAATATGCTAACTCCGTTATTGGATTTATGTTTACATCATACAATGTACTATTACTTCCCCAAATGTTACAGCCATAATTATTCGAATAATTACAATAGCCAACTTGTGGTCTATAACCTGCTGAATCATACTCTAAATTTCCTAATGATTCAATCTTTATTATTTTTATACTGTTATCATTAGTGTTAACACTGATAATTCTCCATAATTCATTGTTAAATTCTATATAATTATTTGGGTTACTTCCTCTATAGGTATATACATTTTCTTCATAAGCATCTTCATATAACCCATCTCCACTGGTTACAATATCTGTACTATTAAGAATTGCATTTCCACCTGTGGCTTTCTTAATAACATTTCCTTTAGCTTTAATCTCCAAATTAGTTTGCATTGCCGCATAGCCAACCGTCATAATTAATAATAAACTACAAATACTAATAACGATTATTTTTTTTTGTTTATTCATTATTCTAGTTTTGTATTTCCTTCTCACTATTTCACATCCTAAAACAATTATATTGGTTATTAGCCAATAGTCAAGTAGCCAATAACCTTGATATGATTGTTTTGAAGGTGTGGCTTTATGAAAAAAATTAAACAAGTAGAAATTGAAAAAGGATATTATCTATTCAAACTAGGACAAATTTTAGCCGATAAAAATATAAATATTAATAAATTAATGCGGGATACTAATACTGATTTTAAAGTAATAAAGAGAATTATGGATGGTGATATTGTTAGAATAGATATAATAGTATTGGCTAGATTATGTGATTATTTGAATTGTAATATGACGGATATTGTAGAATACATTCGCAAAAATTGATAGTTAACTAAAAAAAATCAATTGTCAAATGATTTTTTCTGAAATATTTATCAAATTTATTTGAAATTAAGACTTAAATAATAAACTTTTTTTCATAGACATAATTTTTATATTTTGATAAAATAATATCAGTAAAGGAAGTTTGATATATGAAAAGAAGAATAAGTAAGAAAAAATTAATAATAGCCATAATAATATTAATGTCTTTAATTGGTATAATAAGTTTTATTATTTATTTAAATGTGAGAATAATCAACGATAATAGTGGTTTTACTTTAAAAGATAATTTAAGGGCCGAAGTTTATAGTGATGTTAAAGTAAAAGATTATATTGATAAAATAGAAGGCGATATTTTAGAAGAAGATAAAATTAATACCGAAAAACTTGGTAAACAAGAAATATCGTTTATTTATTTAAACAGTGATAATAAAAAAAGAAAAGGGACTATTGAAATAGAAGTTGTTGATACCGAAGAACCATTAGTTTGGATAAGTGGTAGTTATAGTACACCAGTAGGCGAGGATATTGATTTAGAAAAAGATATAATGTGTGTTGATAATTATGATAACAAACCTTCTTGTAAGGTAAACGGTGATTATGATATAAATGTAGCTGGTGTTTATCATCTTAAGTTTGTCGCAAGTGATAAAAGTGATAATAAAGTAGAATATAGTTTTAACTTAAATGTTTATGAACCAGCACCAGAACCAGAAACAAGTGAAGAAAAAGAGACAGAAAATACAGAAACTGTAGTAGAAGCTCCATCAACGCAGTTTAGTGATGTTTTAGCTAATTATAAAACTGACGATAATGAAATTGGTATCGATGTCTCTAAACATCAAGGTGAAGTTGATTATAAAAAAGTGAGTGATGCGGGAGCTACTTTTGTAATGATTAGAGCCGGGTATCAAGTAGGAGTTGGCGGAGAATATAAACTCGACCCTTATTTTGAAGATAATATTAAAAAGGCTTTAAAAAATGATTTGAAAGTTGGTGTTTATTTTTATTCATATGCTGATAGTGAAAAAGAAGCTAAAAAACAAGCTAATTGGGTTATTAAACAAATAAAAGATTATGATATTACTTTACCAGTAGTATTTGATTTTGAAAGCTTTAATGATTTTAATGAAATGGAACTTAGTATATTTGGTTTAAATGAAGTTGCTGATAGTTTTATAAATACTGTTAATAAAGCTGGTTATGATGGAATGCTTTATGGCAGTAAAAATTATTTAAACACTATTTGGAAATATCATACAGAAGAAGTATGGCTTGCGCATTATACTGATAAAACTGATTATGATGGCGATTATATGATGTGGCAGCTTTGCGATGACGGTAAAATCGATGGTATTGATGGTTATGTTGATATCGATATCTTATATAAATAACTATTGGTTATGTATCAATAGTTATTTTAAAATATGGTGGAAAAAATATGCTTGATGTGCTAAAATAAATGGTGTAAAAATTAAAGGAAGTGATTTGATGAGTTTAAAGGCGGGCATTATTGGTTTACCAAATGTTGGGAAATCAACTTTATTTAATGCCATTACGAAGCAAAATATATTAGCGGCAAACTATCCATTTGCCACAATTGAACCTAATGTTGGTGTTGTGGAAGTTCCTGATAAAAGGGTTGATTTTTTAAGTGAATTATATAAGCCTAAAAAAACTATTTATGCAACTTTTGAATTCACTGATATCGCCGGCCTTGTAGCCGGAGCATCGAAAGGTGAAGGACTTGGCAATAAATTTTTATCACATATTCGTGAAGTTGATGCTTTATGTGAAGTAGTAAGATGTTTTGATAATAGTAATATAACGCATGTTAATGGAAATATTGACCCCGTTAGAGATGCCCAGATAATTAATTTAGAGCTTATTTTAGCTGACCTTGAAGTGGTCGAAAATAGACTTTCTCGTGCAGGTAAAAAAGGTAAGTTATCTGGTGATAAAGAGACTATTAAGGAAATAAATTTATTAGAAAAAATAAAAGAAACATTACTCGCTGATAAACCTATTAGAAGTTTAGAATTTACGGAAGAAGAAGATAAAATTTTAAAGTCTTTTAACTTTTTAACTAAAAAACCAATTATTTATATAGCTAATGTTAATGAAGAAGAAGTTAATATGGAAAATAATTACGTTAAGGCCTTAAAAGATTATGCTTCTGAAGAAGATGCTTCAGTAGTTGTCATCAGTGCAAGAATAGAAGAAGAACTTGCCCAGTTAGATGATGAAGAAAAAGCGTTATTTTTACAGGAACTTGGTATTAATGAAAGTGGGCTTGATAAGTTAGTTAAAAAATCTTATGATTTACTTGGACTCGAAACCTATTTAACAGCTGGTAGTGATGAAGTTAGAGCTTGGACTTTTAAAAAAGGAATGAAAGCGCCAGAATGTGCAGGTATTATTCATACTGATTTTGAAAAAGGTTTTATTAAAGCTGAAATAATGAGCTTTGAAGATTTAAAAAAATATGGAAGTGAACTTAAAGTTAAAGAACACGGTAAAGTTCGTTTGGAAGGCAAAGAATATGTAATGCAAGATGGAGACATTTGTCATTTTAGATTTAATGTTTAAAAACAGTTAAAAAGTACATATTAATAGTGGTGAAGAATATGTACTTTTTATTATTTAATTAAAAAACTCTGTTATATAAAACAGAATTTGTATTATTGTTTTTTTGTGATGTATTTTTGATTTTTTGCATTGATGCTTTTTTTATTCGTATATTCGATTTTTCCTTGAATAATTAATGGATTAATAATATTAGAAGATATGTATTGCCGAGATTTAATTTGTAAAAAATTTCTTATTTCTTTTGAACTTTTAGCTGTTTTACAAAATTCTAAAACTTTTTGTTGATAGGTTTCGATTTGTTTTGTTTGTTGTCCACTAATTTGTTGTCCACTAATTTGTTGTCCATTAATTTGTTGTCCACTAATTTGTTGTCCACTGACCTGCTCACTGACTTGACTACTAGTGTTTCTAAATACAACTTTAAAACTGCCTCTTTCTTCATAGAATTCTGGAGCTGGTAAATTGTATTTTTCCATTTCTCGTTTCATTGTTGGAATACCAGAATGTCTGTTTTCAATTACAGAACCTTTTTCTTCTAAAATTCGAACAATGTTTGGATTTCTTGCTTCCATAATAGTATCAGTACCTAGTTTTTCCAACTTATTTGTTCCGTATAAAGCTCCGGGATTTATTATTTCCACTCGGTCTGTATACATATATACAGATATATAGGCATTTTCTGTTTGCGTACTATAATCTCTATGTATAAGGGCATTTGCGACAGCTTCTCTAAGGGCTTCAATTGGGTATTCTGTTCTGTTTGTTCGTTTTCCATTTTCATCAATGATTACGCTTGTTTTCATATTTCTTCTTAAAAAATTCATTGTTCCTGTAAGCATTTCTTCAATAGTACCTTCAATTCTTTTATTGTCAATAAAACGTTCTCCTAAAATTCCCGTCTCACCTAATTTTATACCCGGGACAACAACACAAGCAATAAATAGTTGCGGATAATAACTTTGTGGAAATTCTCCAAAAATAAGTGTTCCGGCTAAAGTTGGATATATTTGATTTTCATCATTATCGGTTATAGCGCACAATTTTAAATTTTTTTCAAAAGAATTTTTAGCAAAATTAGGTCTATCTATTTTTATTTTTTCGATGTATTCTTTTAAGGCATCCATATTTAAATCGTCTAGTGATGAGTTTTTGTTCGGTCTTTTATCTTCAATTATATGGTCGTTATAACTTTGCAGAGCATATATTTCATAGTCTGTCATTAATTCATCACTATCACCAACTCTAATATATGACCCAGCTTTAAGACCTTTTGGTTTGTAATAGCACGGCTTTTTATTTTGAGGTATTTCTTTTACTTTGACTGCTAGAATATTTTTACCTTCAAATTCTACCATAATAATTTCTGCCCTGATTTTAGGTTCCATAGCATCATTGCACATTGAAGATATTTGCTTTTGTAAATCATTAAGGTCATAAATGTTTTCAGATTTAAAATTATCTTTTTCATTTATTCCGAATATAATAAGCCCACCATTTTTATTTGAAAAGCTAGAAAAAGTGTCATAACATTTTTTTGGAAAACCATTAGCTGCTGACTTTACTTCAATTGTACTTGTTTCGCTTTTATATTTTCTAACTAATTTTATTGCTTCAATGACTTCGTTTTCATACATTTAATATACCTCCATATTTCTTATTATACAATATTTCGGGTTATTTTTTGTCAAAAAAAAGAAATTTTAATAAAAACAGATAAAAAGTACATATTAATAGTGGTGAAGAATATGTACTTAATTAACTGTTTTTTTATATATAGTATTTTAGGTTTTATATTTGAAGGATTAGTAACTTTAATTACAAAGGGTAATTTTTCTAGTGGAATTTTATATGGTCCTTGGACTCCTGTTTATGGAGTAGGGGCGATTATTATTTTAATTGTTTCTAAAAAATTATTTAAAAATCTTCATATGCATCGTTTATTAGAAACAATTATTGTTTTCTTTGTTGTGTCTATTTTATTAAGTTTTGCCGAATGGGTAGGTGGCGTTTTAATCGAACTTATTTTTGACACCTCTTTATGGGATTATAGTAAACAAGATTTTAATTTGAGCAAATATGTTTCTTTAGAAATGACATTAGTTTGGGGTTTTATGAGTATTTTATTTATATATATTATTCATCCAATTTTAGATAAAGTAATTGAAAAAATTCCTAAATGGTTAACAATTCTTTTAATTATTTCTTTTATAATTGATGTAATAATTACACTAATAAGTAAAATATAAATATTAAAAGAAAAATAATTTACTTAAATAAAACAATTAAAGGTAACTAATTAAAAAAATAATACATAATTTTAAATTTTATTCATAAAAAATAATGGAGTTTACAAAATAAAAAAAATTTGTTATAATCTATTTCGAGTATGAATTTACTCCTTGCTTCTTTGGAAGCCAAAAGACCATAAGGAGGTGTAAGAATGAGAAAATATGAAATTATGTTTATCGTTAAACCAACTTTAAGCGAAGAAGAAACTAAAAAGGTTATTAGTTCGTTTGAAAAAGTTTTAACTGATAATAAAGCTAAAGTAACTAACAAAAAAGATATGGGACAAAAAGAGCTTGCCTATGAAATAAAAAAATTCAAAAGTGGTTACTATTACTTATTTAATATCGAAGCTAATGATGATAAAGCAGTTCGTGAATTTGACCGTTTAGCTTTAATTAGCAAAGATATAATTCGTCACTTAATTACAAAAGTGGAAGATTAAAGAAAGAGGTACATTTATGAATAGTGTTTGTTTAGTTGGTAGACTTACTGCCAAACCAGAACTCAGATATACAGGGTCTAACGTTCCATATGTGCGTTTTACTGTTGCAGCAAATAGAGGCTATTATAGTCAAAGCCAAGGTCAAATGACTGACTTTATTGGTTGTGTTGCGTGGCGGAGAACAGCTGAAAATATTGCTAATTATTTAGATAAAGGAAGTATGATATCAGTTCAAGGTTATATAAATACTGGTAACTATACAGATAAAGATGGCAATAAACGTTATACAACTGATATTGTTGCTGATAATGTTCAATTTTTATCATCCAAAAATAGTGGTGGTGGTAATCAACCTAGTATTTCTAGTAATAATGCTCCAACACCATATGATTATGAACCAAGTAATGATAATTCAGTAAACATTGAAGAAGATCCTTTTGCTGATTTTGGTGACAATGTATCACTTGATGATAATTTTTTAGACTAAAAGGAGGAAACTGAAATGGCTGAACGTTTTAGAAAAAAGAAAAAAATATGTCAAATGTGTGCTGGTAAATCAGTAGACTATAAAGATGTTGACATTATTAAAAAATACATCAGTTCTGATAAAGGTAAAATTTTACCTCGAAGAATTACTGGTGCTTGTTCAAAACATCAAAGACATATTGCTGGCGAAGTTAAAAAAGCTCGTCATATGGCTTTAATACCTTTTGTTAAATAAAAGGTATTTTTTTTAATAATCATTTATCACTGTTGATAATAATTTGTTTCTATGATATAATTATCATAGAAGGTGATAAAGTGATTTATATAACAGGAGACAGACATAGTAGATTTTATGATGTTTATAAATTTTGCCTTAAAAATAAAACAACTAAAGATGATGTTTTAATTGTTTTAGGGGATGCTGGAATAAATTATTATGCTAGTAAAATGGATTATTTTTTAAAGAAAGAATTAAAAGAATATCCTATTACTTTATTTTGTATTCACGGGAATCATGAAGAAAGACCTGAAAATATAAAGAGCTATAAAACAAAAATCTTTCACCAAGGTATTGTCTTCTATGAAGAAGAATATCCTAATATTTTATTTGCTAAAGATGGTGAAATATATGAATTTAATAATAACCGAGTTTTAGTTATTGGTGGAGCTTATAGTGTAGATAAAAGTTTTAGGTTAAAATATGGTTATAATTGGTACCCTAGTGAACAACCATCTGAAGAAGTTAAGAATAAAATTTTAAAGTTAATTGATAATAAAAATATTGATATAGTTTTAGCCCACACTTGTCCTTATAAATATATACCAGTAGAAATGTTTATAAAAGGGATAGATCAGTCAAAAGTTGATAATACTACTGAAATATTTTTAGATAAACTTGAAGAAAAATTAAATTATAAAAAATGGTATTGTGGACACTATCATACTGATAAAGTAATTGATAAAATTAGATTTATGTTTAATGATATTATAATGTTTGAAAGAAGGGATTAATAATGGATAAGTATGTTTTTGAAACTGATGATAATAAAGAAATGAATATCGTAACTAATAGATATAAGTTAATAATGACTTTAAATGAATTAAGTAATTGGAGAAGAGAATTATATAAAGGTTATGATAATAAGATAAAATATTTTTGTAATGGTAAATTATATAATGAAATGGAGCTTTATGAAGATGAGAGTGTTCCTAGAGATGAACACGGATTAATTACAGACTGCCATGATATCTATATGGTTGATGATATTATAGATAAAATCGATGATATATTATATGATGTAAGAGATATTTTAGATAATTATTAAAGAAAAATAACCAGGCCTAAGGCTTGGTTATTAAAAATTCAATTAAATCTTTTGGCTCTTTATTTCCATAAATAATATCATCAATTAATTTAATAATTGGCATTTTAACATTTTTATCAGCGATAAGCATATCAATAGATTTTAAAGTATAAAGTCCTTCAATAGTGGTATTTTTGATATAGTTATCAATTTCTTCTCTTGAAGCTCCACTACCAATTAAATAACCAAAAGAATAGTTTCTTGATTTAGGACTGGTAGCGGTTAATAATAAGTCCCCAAAGCCAGCAAATGATAAAATAGTATTACCATCACCACCTAAACCTTTAATTAATTCTTTAATATCGTGAATAGATTCGGTTATAAACATAGCTGATGTACTTTCCGGCATTTTCATTCCCGCAAGGATACCAGCCGCAATAGCGATAACGTTTTTAATACTACCACATATTTCAGTACCAATAATGTCGCTACAAACTCTTAATTTAAAGTGGTCGTTTTCAAAAGCATTAACAACTAAATCAGTTGTTTTTTTATTTTGACAAGCTAAAGTTAGACCAACAGGTACTTTACTAGCGACATCAATCGCAAATGAAGGGCCTGAAAAAACAGCTATATTATTAGTATCAATTATTTTTTCAACTATTTCATTGACAAATAAACAAGTGTTTTGTTCAATTCCTTTAGATGCAATAACAATTGGTTTGTCCTTTAAATAATCTTTAGCTTTAGTTAATGTGCTAGTAACGAAAGCTGTTGGAATTGCGATTAAAACAAAGTCAGAATTTTTCATTTCTTCAAAAGATGTAGTTATTTTAATGCTTTCTGGCACTTTAATTCCAGGAAGTTTATTACTTTCTCTAGTTTTAAGCATACTTTCTTTTTCTTCTTCAAAAGCACACCACATAGTTACATCGTTTTTATTTTCATTTAAAATTAATGATAAGGCTGTTCCATAAGCCCCACTACCTAATACAAATATTTTCATTTACATCACCAATACTAATTATATAGAAATATATTTATAAGTTCAAGAGAAAAAAAGAAAATCCATTATGGATTTAAATTTTTTTGTTTTGAGTATTATCATTTTCATTTAAGTTTTCTAAAGCAAATTCAATACATTCATTAATAATCCTATTTACTGATAAATTGTTTTTTTTAGATAATTCTTCAACCTTTTTTAAAGTTGAAAATTTAATTCTTATGGTTTTTAAAATAGATTTTTCATCATCAATATTGGGTAATTTAAATGTTTTCATAAGTTCACCTCATTATTTAAATTATAAAAAAATGTATTACAAATAATAAGATACA
>CALVRT010000017.1 GCA_944358735.1 uncultured Bacilli bacterium
CATTTTTGTACATACTTATAATATCATTAACAGATACATCATCTTTTCTTATATTGGTAATTCTTGTTTATTATTTACTTTATTTTCAATATATTCTAAATTATTAAATGATTTATTATTCTTTAATAATTCCATTTGTTTTCTGGTAATATTATTTAATCTAATAAGTCGTTCATTTTGTGATATTTTCATTTCAATTAATTCAGCATTAATATTTTCAAGATTATTTAATATAACTAAATGTAGTAAATCAGTATAATCTCTAATATTTCCTTTATCAGCAATTTCAGGATTGCTTTCTCTCAACTCTTTAGCAGTCATACCAAATAAAGCAACATTTAAAACATCAGCTTCTTCGGCATATACAAATTTCTTTTGTTTTTCAGTTAAAGTAGGAACTATTATGTTTTTAATTGCAGCTGTATGAACTACATAACTAACTTTATCTAAATCTCTATTATCATGCCAATCAATTTTATTTTGATATGCCTCATTTTTCTTTAATCTTTCAAATTCTTTAATTACATATAATTTAAACTCTGGAGAAAGCCAACTAGCAAACTCTAGTGCAATATCACTTCTAGCATAAGTTCCACCATTATTACCAGATTTAGAAATAATACCAACGGCATTAGTTTCTTTAATCCATTTTTGTGGAGACATATAGAAACTATTTTTACCAGCTTCATTTTCAAAGGTCTCGAATTCGTGACCTTTGAAATTTTCGTTATTAAGTTGTTCCCATAATCCTAAGTATGCTAAAACATCTTTATTTCTCATCCAAGCATAAATAGGTATCTTTGGTTCTTCTGGATTTGCATATCTGGCTAAATCAGTAAGTGATATAAATTCTTTATTATCAATTCATAAAACACTAATTCTTTGTTCTTTTACTACTATTTCGGTTTTTATATTATCTTTATTCATAAATCACATCCTTTCTATCATTGAATAAAGTTTCTTAATTATTTTATTTTAACATATATTATAAAGTTTTAATCACATTATTTAAAATTATCTTTCCAAATCATCATTTTTACTGTATTTGTTTTGAATAATATCTAAATCATTATCATCAATAACTTTTTCTTCGTGTAGTTCTTGTATGAAATCATCATATTTATCAGTAGAGAAGAATTTATCTTGCAAGAATTGTATGAACTTTTGCCATTATAGACACTACTTTCAATGTTTTTATTTTATCACATTATCCACACTTTTGTGTCTATATATCTATTCTAACACCAGTATTACAAAATCCACATATAAATTCTATCTTCTTTTTTAGTTCATTATAAAACTCTAATTCTTTCTTTACAATATTAATCATTTAAACCTATCCTTTCCTTAACTTAATCATCAAAAAAATACCAACTTCTTTTAGAAATTGATATTTTCTATATTAAGTCCAAAATCTATAAAAGTCTGGACAGATTTCCCAATGGTGGAGCCGGCGAGAATTGAACTCGCGTCCAAATATACTTCAAAGAAAACATCTACAAGTTTAGTTAACTGATAAATGTCCTAATAAATAAAGCAGTTAACGACAAATTTATTAGTAAGCCTATAAAATTCATTATTATTTTTAGGCTAAATAATAATATATCCCGTTAAAGTGAGCCCTTATAAATCCCCACGGGAAAGGAATAAATAAGAGCAGCTTTGCGTTCTATTCTAGGCAAAAGCTAATTGGCCATTATAGCCTTTTTCTTTTCCATTTATATTTAATTTTATGCGTAACGTGCATCTCCGACTTGCAGTTTAAATCTCCATATACCTGTCGAAACCAAAGCGGCCCCGTTTTAATGGTTATTATTATAACACATATGCTCCACACTTGTAAATAACTTTACATAATTTGTCAACTACCTTTGATTTGGCTTATAAACCGTCTCCGTAACTTTAAAATCCTGTAATGCTTGTTCTTGTTTAACTACTAACGGTTTAATTTCTTCATCTAATTCTAAAAAAACATCTTCAAACCCTAATTTTCTCATTACTTCAAACATTGCATTGTAAAAGTCGATAAAATTTCCTTCACTATAAATATAGTATCTGTCATCTAAAAGTTTCTCTAATAGAATATCTTTTAAATTTTCATTCAAAGAAAAATCAGAAAATTCATCTATTTTATTTTTATATTGTTTAACAAATCTACCTATTAATATATTAGCTAATTTACTAGTTGTTTTATTTAAATATAAAATATTTAAGCCACCTAATTTTTTAGCAATAATACTTAACATCTCTAGCAGTTCAAGCATTTCGGTCGTTAAATACATACTAATAGCTGACCTTACCCTTCTTTCACTATCCTCCTGACCGAAATAAGATAAACCATTATTTTTAAATAGTTCTTCTAAATCAAATACTTTTTCTCTATATATTTCAGCATAATTTTTAAGATTTATATTACCATAGCTTATTTTTCTAATTTTATTAATAGCTTCATCGACATTTGATTCTATACGATTAGCTCTTGTTATAAATAAATTTCTTTCATCAAGCTCTGTCCATTTATCCATAGTATCACCTTAATTTAAAATTTTTTGCGATATTTCTTTTAATATCTCTTTCTTTTATGCTTTCTCTTTTATCATAATTTTTCTTACCTTTAGCAAGCCCCAAAAGAACTTTAGCTTTACCACGCACTAAATACATTTTTAAAGGGACTAAAGTAAAACCTTCTAATCTTATTTTATTACCTAGTTTTAATATTTCTTTTTTATGCAGTAAAAGTTTTCTTGTCCTAGTTTCATCGTGGTTAAATAAGTTCCCTTGTTCATAAGGAGAAATATGCATATTTATTAAAAAACATTCTCCATTTTTAATTACCGCATAACTATCACCTAAATTAGCTTTACCATTTCTAATTGATTTAATTTCCGTTCCTGTTAAAACAATTCCAGCTTCAATTTCTTCAAATATTTTATAATTAAACTTCGCTTTTCGGTTGTTTATTTCCATTCTTATCACCTTTATAAATTACAAAATCGATTTGTCCTTTCTCTTTAGAGGCATCTTGAACAACTACTTTCACTTTATCACCAAGCATATATCTTTTTTTATGCCTTCTACCAATTAATGAAAAACTATTCTCTTCAAAGAAATAATAATCATCATCTAATGAATCAATTTTAACCATTCCTTCTACTAAATTAGGTAATTCAACATAAAATCCATAATTAGTAACGGTATTAATCATCCCTTCATATACTTCACCAATGTGTCCTTGCATATATTCAGCCATTTTCATATCATCAACATCACGCTCACAGTCAACACTTGCTCTTTCTCTTTCTGAAGAATGTTTTGCAATTCTAGGTAATTCATTTTCATAATATCTAACAGTTTCATTACTGATGTTATTTTTAAATAAATATGTCCGAAGTAAACGATGAACCGTTAAGTCTGGAAAACGTCTAATTGGTGAAGTAAAATGAGTATAGTATTTACTAGCAAGTCCAAAATGCCCGATATTATTAGGGTCATACACAGCTTTTTGCATACTTCGAAGCATTAACATTGATAAAATAGAATATTCTTTTTTATCTTTAAGTTGGTCTAAAATATTTTGAACCGTTTTCGGGGTTATATTATTTAAATTAGCATTTACCTTATAACCTAAAACATTTAAGAATTTTAAAAAATTTTGTATTTTTTCTTCATTAGGCTGACCGTGAATACGATAAATAAATGGCAAATCCATAAATGCAATCGTACTAGCAACGGTTTCATTAGCAGCAATCATAAAGTCTTCGATTAATTTTTCGCCAGTTCCGCGAATTCTTTTCTGAATATCAATAGCTACACCTTTATCATCAACAATTATTTTCGGCTCATCAATTTCAAAATCAATATATCCTTTAGCTACTTTAGACTTTCTTATTTTACTAGATAATTCTTTCATTAAAAGCAAATTTTCTTTAAATGGTTCATAGCCTTCAGGAACAATATCTTCTTCTAATATTTTATTAACACATTTATATGTCATTTGTTTTTTGGAACGAATAATACTTTCAAAAATATCACTGTCAACAACTTTACCTTTATCGTCAAGTTCCATTAAACAAGAAATAGCAAGTCTATCGACATTTGGATTTAATGAACAAATGCCATTAGATAAAGTATGTGGAAGCATTGGAATAACCGTATCAGCTAAATAGACGCTTGTTCCTCTATTATAAGCTTCATCGCCTAAAGCTGTACCTTCCTTAACATAATATGAAACATCCGCGATATGTACGCCTAATTTATAATGACCGTTATCCAATTTTTCAATACTAATCGCATCATCAATATCTTTTGTATCATCGCCATCAATGGTAAAAATAGTCCAGTCTCTTAAATCTTTACGACCTTTCATATCTTTTTCAGATACTTCTTCCGGAACAGCTTCTAATTCTTCTAGTACTTCTTCAGGATATAAATCGGTTATTTGATATTTAGCCGCAATTGATAAAATATCAACTCCAGGGTCATTTTTATGACCTAAAATTCTAATAATGATTCCTTCATAATAATTACTTTTACTTATTTTATTTTCAACTTTTACAACAACTTTATGACCTTCGACTGCTCCATTGGGGTCTTTTATTTCCACAATAATATTTAATTTATCATCATCTAATTTAATAAAGTTTTTACCCTCTTTAACATAAAATTCACCAACTAATAAGTCATTAAGATTACGCTCTCTAATACTTCTAATAATAGCTTCGTGTCTTTGTTCATTAATAACGCTTATAACAACAACATCACCATTAATAGCTCCATTTATATGGTCGGCCGAAATATAATAATCTTTATCTTCACCTTCTACCACCACAAAACCAAAGCCTCTAGCATTAGTAACAAGAGTACCTGTTTTCATAACTTTATCACTAAATATTTCATATTTTCCTTTATTAGTAACTCTTATTTTAAGATCTTGCTCTAGTTTAATTAAAGCATCAGTTAAATTTTCGCCACCACTTTCTAATTTAGAAAAGATTTCTTCATATGTTAAAGCTTTATCACTACTTTTAATAATATCCAAAACTTTTTCTTCCACTATTTATCACCTCTGTACTAATTATAATATAAAAACAAGTAAAAATACAGTATTTTTCCTTTAAAACACTGTACTTTACAATAAAAAGCACGGCCAACTGGGGAAAAGCGACAAATTAGGTTAGCCGTGTATTTATTATATTAATAAATATTTTTCCAAATACTTATCAAAGTTTCAAAGTAAATGGATTGCTTTCTGAACCGTCTCCACCAGTTATTATCGTTTCACTTTTTAAATATAAAACTGGAAAAACTGCTTCTTCATCGTGGAAATAATTATTATGACTAACAAAACCATTAAAATGGATGTAGGTTAAATTACCACTTGCATCATTCCGAGGTGTTATAGTCCATTGTGTTACATTTTTATATAAATAATCATTATTCATACACACATCATTATAATCACCAAGAGATGTACTTAAACAACTTTCTCCTGCGGCATATCCGTAATCACTTGGATACATTAATCCTATATATTGAGTTGTTGTGGTAGGATTTCCATTATATACGGTGTTACTTCTTTCAAAGCTATACCAATCATTGGCTGTAAGTGTTGTTGCTGACCATGTGTCCGGTCCACCTAAATAATATATTTCTTCAAATATCATATTTTTCGATGCTCTTTCTATACTATTTAAATATGTACCATTTAAATATGATTTTAATGTTGATTTATCCCAATTATTATAACTATCATTATTATTTGGAGCTGGATAATTCCAATAAAATCCTTCGCTTGAGCCTATTGTTACACCATTATCTGTTGTTACAGGTGGAAGAAAATCATTTCTAATTATTTTTATTTTTCCATCTATAACTCCAATTATTCTCCACATTTCTCCATCATTAAAACTTACATAATTATTAGGATTAGATCCATAATATCTAATATTATCATAATTGTCTTTATATAACTCATTTGGATTTGTTGAAACCAAATGAGTTATCGTATCAGTGGCTACTGTGATTACATTTACTGAATATGTTGCACTCTCCACATTTGTTCCATCACTTACTTTAGCTACTAATGTACCACTTTCGGTAAACTCGACTTTTTGTCCTTGTGTAGCCCTTTGCCAATCTTCACTATTTTTTTGATATTGGTATACTAATCCTTCTCCTTCTGGATAAGTTATTGTTACTGTTTTACCACTTTCAGTTTTTTCCTCACTAAAAGTTGGTTTATTTAATACTTTAGTACTTACAACAACATTTTCTTCAGCATAACCATCACTTTCGTTATAAACTCTAACCATAATCGTGTATTCAGTATTTGATTTTAAATTAGTAAAAGTATAACTATTACTTCCTGATACTTTTACCCAGTTATTTCCATTATCTATACTATATTCATATGTGTCTATTTCTCCGTCTTCTTCAGTAGCTGTGGTTACTATTGTTATACTATTTATTGTACTTGTTGTACTGACATTAGTTATAACTGGTGGTGTTGTATCAATATCTTTAAATATCGCATACAAAATTATATCATTACCTGGCATAGTTAAACTTTGTAAACCTTCAGAAGCCTGACTATTAGTATTCCAACCTAAAAATTCCGCATTTTCTTTAGTTGCTGCATAATTTAAATTAACAGCTTCTCCTTCAGCTAAATAAGCATTTTCAGCATTGGTACTTGTTCCTCCATTTGCCTGATAATCATATGTTACTAAATAGTCTTCACTTGGAATAATAGTTCCTCCACTATTTTGAACAAAATTCAAAGTTAAATCGGCCATTCCTGATGTTCCAGTTGCATCACCCACATAATTAGAATTATATTCGATTTTTACTGTAAACTGCGTACTTTCTCCTTTTAATAAACTCTGCCCTTTAGTAAGACCCGTGCTTGTTATTAAGACGGCATCATTAGTACTTTGTTCTAAACCTAAAGTCTCTAATTTCGCATCAAAGTCTCCTTCATTAGCTACTGTAATCGTATATAGAACATAATCACCTTTATTATATAAGTCCGCTTCTAATTCTGCTGTTGTATCCTCGAAAGAAAATGTTTTATTCGTTCCACCATTATGTTCTTCAGTTACTTCAACATTAGTTATTCTAACCGACCACTCTCCACTTACATTACCTACACCAGTTACTGTTATTTGAGTTTGAAATGCTGCATAGCCTATTCCCATCAAACAAATTATACATACTAATATTAGAATAATAATTTTATTTCTTCTTTTTTCCCTATACATAGTTCCTCCATAAAATTATTTTTCACGTCGCTTATTTTCTATTTTCAAACACATTATATCACATTTTGCTCGTATTTGGTAGTATCAATTTCAAAAAACATTATTTAAATGGGAAAATTAATTTATGGTGATTATATGAATTTGGAAAGATTAATTATATTAAGAGAGAAAAGCGACTTGTATCAAAAAGATATTGCTAAAATATTAAATGTTAGTCAGCAAACTTATTCAACATGGGAAGTCGGTACTAAAATAATTCCCTTAAAACATTTAAATAAACTTTCTAATTACTTTAACGTTAGTCTTGATTATTTAACTGGTTTAAGTGATAAAAAGGAAAAAGAAGTAATTAATAAAGACTTAGATAGAAAAGTAATCGGTCAAAATATTAAATTAATTAGAAAAGAAAATAATTTAACTTTAAGAAGTTTAGCTAAAGAACTTAATACTACTTCTTCAACTATATCAGCTTACGAAACAGGCAAAACTTTAATTTTAACTGCTTTTGCTTATCAAATTTGTAAAAAATATAAAATTTCTATGGACTGGTTACTTGGTAAAAGTAATAATAAAAAAATTTAGCTAATTTAAGCTAAACTTTTTATTTAGATAATTTTCTATTATAATATTTTTTAAGTTTGCCATTTAATTATCAACTTCTAATCTTTTTTCTATATCTTCAATACTAGGTAAAGCAGTTTCTAAAAACTCTGGTATTTCTGATAAAATTTTATATTCACTTACTCCAATAGGTTTATTAACATCCTTTAGTGCTAGTTCAGCTGTTACTTTTTTCTTATCTTTACAAAGAAGAATTCCAAAAGTTGGATTATCATTTTCATCTTTAATATATTTATCCACTGCGCTTAAATAAAAGTTTAATTTTCCTGCATATTCTGGTTTAAATTCAGTGGTTTTTAACTCTATCACAACATAACATCTAACTTTCAAATTATAAAATAACAAATCAATATAATAATCTTCATTTTCTATTTCTAAATGATACTGCCTTCCAACAAATGCAAAACCATTGCCTAGTTCTAATAATAATTTAGTTATATTAGCAGTTAGTTCTTGTTCAATATCTAATTCTTTTAAATCTTTATCCGCAGTTATAAAATCAAATATATATGGATTTTTTAACAACTCTTTAGCTTGTTCATTATTAGGTGAAGGTAAAGTTTCATCAAAATTAGTTATTTTATTTTCTGTCAAAGCTTGTCTTTCATATAATTTACTGGCTATTTGATGAATTATAACCGGTCTTGACCAACCATTTTGAATAGATTGTATAATATACCATTTTCTTTGCTTTTTATCTTTTACTTGGTCTATAATAGTTGTAATTGAAGTCCAAGGCAATTTTGCAACATAATGTTGCAAAAATTCATCATTATCAAATTCTGCTGCAAATTTTTTCATATATCTTAAATTTCTTGCTGACATCCCTTTTAAAGTAGGAAATTCCACCTTTAAATCTTTTGCCAAAGTATCTATAAAAGACGAACCCCACTTATTATTTTTAACTAATTTTAAACCAATATTATAATACATTAATACCAAATCTTTATTTACATTTTCCACAACCTTTTTTCTAGTCGTGATTAAAGTTTTCTTAATATCATTTAATATTTCAAAATATTTATCATTATTTTCTAGCATATTTTCCTCCTTTAGCACCCATCTTATTTGTAACTCTTCTAAATAAAATTATATCATATTATTAAACACTTTGGTGTTTTTTTTGGAATAGAAATTTATTAATAATTATGCTAGATACCATTAAATTTTATTTCAACAATTACAAATAAAAAATCTAGCTAATTTAAGCTAAACTTTTTATTTAGATAATTTTCCTTTAATCGTAATAAAAGTAGTAAATATTATTGAACCAACAAAGGCAACTATCATATCCCACATTGTATCATCAACACCAGTTTCAGCGACTTTTTGGGCATCTCCGCCAAAGAATATATTACATATAAATTCAAACATTTCCCAAAGACCTGCACATAAAAAAGTAAATGATATAATAAATACAATATTAAGCAAAGTATCTTTACTACCTTTAGCTTTTAAAAACATATAAGCAACATAAGAAGTCAACACTCCAGATAAAGTATGAACTAATTTATCATAAAGTTCAAACTTACCATAAAATCCTTCAATAACGCCTAAATAATGTGCCATAATGATAAATATAATATATATAAATGATAACCCTTCACTTATTTTTATTTTAAATATCTTACTAATTATATAAGTTAAACTAACTGTTATAATAATACTTAAATCTTTTAAAATAAAAGCAATAGGCTCATTTAATTCTCCTAAAACTTTTATAATACTTAAAATTATTGTAATGATTATTAAAGAAAAATTAATTTTTCTCATAGTCAATACTCTCCATTTCTACACCATTAATCGCATCAAAGCGTTTGGTAATTTTATCGGTAGTTGTATGAATATCCTTAACATCTTTACTAACTGTGTCAATACTTCTTGAAAGTTTATCCCAGCGTTCTTTATAGCGTCTAAATTCTTCGGAAAGTAACGCAAGTTCCTTTTGAATTACTTTAGCATACTTGTCTCTTTCCATATTTTTAATAATAATTTGTAGCGTAGTTAAAGTACTAATCAAAGTAGTTGGTCCAGTTATCCAAACTCTTTTCTTATAAGCATAATCAATAATATCTGGATGATAAGCATTAACTTCAGCAAAAATAGCTTCCGCTGGTAAAAATAAGACAGCTTGGTCTGTTGTTTCACCAGGAATAATATATTTACTAGCAATCGCATCTATATGTTTTTTCATATCGGCTTTAAACTTCTTTTCTGCTAAAGTTTTATCAGGATTTTGTTTATCAACCATTGCTGTATAATCTTCTAAAGGAAACTTCGAATCAATAGCAATTAAACCTAGTGGTTCAGGGGCAAATAAAACACAGTCGGCTATCGTTCCATTACTTAATGTATACTGCATTTTATAAATATTATTCTTGTTTTCACCAAAAACATTAGTTAAAATATGTTTTAAATTAACTTCACCAAAAATACCTCTAGTTTTCTTATCCGTTAATACTAATTGCAAGGAAACAATGTCATTTGACAATGTATCAATTTTTTTCTGGGCTTCATCAATTTTAGAAAGTCTTTCCAAAACCGAATTAAAGGTTTTATTTGTCTTTTCAAAATTTTGGTCTAACCTTTCATTTACTTTATCATTAATGACATTAAGACGATGCTCCATCTTTTCATTTAATTTAGTAAAATTATCATTAGTATTAATCGTTAAATCATTTTTAAACTCACCAAGTTCTTTAATCACACCAGTTTCTAACTTGCCAAGTCTTTCCGTTATATTAGATTCGTTAACATTTTTAACTAACGCAATTACACTAACAATTAAAATTACAACAAGCAGTCCAATTATTACATATTCCATAACTTCACTCTCCTATTTAATTTTTTAAAGAACCAATCGGTACTACATAAACATCATCATTACGCTTATAAGCATAATTTCCAGTAGCTGTTACAACCATTAAAAATGATGGATTTTTCATTTTACTAGTATCTAATTTGTTTTTTAATTTTATTAAATTACTAGCCCCTTCTTCTATTAAGTTATCTCCACCTAATTTAATTTCAACTAAACCATAATCACCGTTTCTTAAATGAATAACAGCATCACACTCAAGTGAAGAAGAATCCCGATAATGATATAAATTACCATTAATGCTTTCGGCATATACTCTTAAATCTCTAATACAAAGATTTTCAAATATAAAACCAAATGTATTTAAATCATTTATTAAATCATCAGGTCCGATTCCAAGGGTAGCCACAGCAATAGAAGGGTCAATAAAATATCTAGTATCCGAACTTCTTATAGCTGTTTTACTTCGTAAATTAGGATTCCAAGCTGGAGCCTCTTCAATTACAAATATTTTCTTTAAAGCATTTATATATGAAAGAATCGTACCATTATCTAAAGAAAATGAATCATTATTAATTATGTCATTTTTTAAAGTTTCTATTGAGGCCTGCGTCCCAATATTTCTAGCATAACTACGCATTAAATTTTTAGCTCTAATAGAATCTCTTTTTATGCCATCAACTCTTGAAATATCAGAATTAATAGTTGCATCATAATAGTCAAATGCTTGATCTAACGCTATATCCTTATCCATAAAAATACTTCTCGGCCAGCCACCACGGCAACATAAATAAGCGATATCTTCTAAAGATAATTTATTAGTACCATTAATTTCTTTAGACGCAAATAAATCCTTAAGACTAACACTTCCATTTGATTCTAAAGACTCAAATAAAGTCATTGGTCTCATCATTAAAAATGAAAATCTGCCAGTACCCGTATGTGATATTAAATTTTGATCAGCAGGAACTGATGAACCAATTAAAATAAATTGCCCTTCATTTTTCCGGTGATCGACTTCAAATCTAACGGCATCCCATAATTTAGAAGCAAGCTGCCACTCATCAATTAATCTAGGCGTTTCACCTTTTAATAATAAGCTAGGATTAATATCTGCAAGCATTAAGTTTTGTTCTTTATCTTCAGGATTAGCCATATATAATATACTTTTAGATATTTGTTCAGCGGTTGTCGTTTTACCACACCATTTAGGGCCTTCTATTAAAACCGCGCCTTTTCCTTTTAATTTTCTGCTCAAAAGCTCATCAACAATTCGCTTTTTATAGTTATCCATTATATCACTCCTCAAATATATTTTACTATTTTAATAAATATTTATCAATTATTTTCGGTAATTTATAGAAAAATCATTCGGTAATTTGTAGTTTTTTTGTTCGGTTAAAAAATACTATACCTTTCTAATTAATAGTATATCATACGAACAATTGTATTACAAGTATTAAAAGAAAAAACTAGCATTTTCTTGATGCTAGTTTAAATATATACGTTTTTTGGACGATAAACTGTATTTTTAACAATTCTTTCATCCTTATACTTTTCAATTAACACCGCTTTGTTCTGTTTTAGGGATGCTTTAACATCAATAATTCTTTGATTTCTTGAACCTCGAAAATCAATGTTTAAACTTTTTTGTTCTAAAATAAAAGGTCCATCGACTAAAACGTCAACATATTTTAATAAGTCCATAGCCTTTTTATTTTTTAATAGTACTTCAAACGTAAAGCCTGTATAACACCAGACATCAAACCCAATTTCTTTAGCATATTTAGCAATATCAGCACAAGCTTCGGCTTGAAATAACGGGTCACCACCTGATAAAGTAATTCCTTGCTGACCTTCTAATTTAGCCAGTTCTTTTTTGACTTCATCAGTTGTTGTTTTAAAACCACCTTTAAAATCCCATGTACCACCATTATGACATCCCTTACAGTGATGAGCACACCCTTGAGTCCAAATTACTGTTCTAATACCTTCGCCATCAACAATACTGTCGGGCTGTAAGGTGCTAGCTAAAACAATATCCATTATTTTTTATCAGTAAATTTATGTTTAACCCGGTCGTGTTCTTCAGCTTTTTTAGCGTTGTTAAATCTATCGGTTGTCCCTACAAGATAACCTGTAATTCTTCTAATCCTTTCAAATTTTACACCTTCACCAACAATTTTTTCTTCTGCTTTCATTTTTAATAACCTACCTTCCTAAATTTGTTAAACTTGTATTTTTTATTCTTTCCATTGGTACGCCTTCACCTTCACGGCGGCCACACCCTGGACAACAATCACCAATAACTCCTGTATATCCACATACTGGGTCTCTATCAACCGGATGGTTAATAGCCCCATAACCAATATTATTATCGTGCATCATCCGTACAATTTTTTCAAATGCTTCCGTGTTCATAGCTGTATCCCCATCTAGTTCAACATAACTAATATGTCCGCCATTAGTAAGTTCATGATAAGGGCCTTCGATTTCTAATTTTTTGGCAATTGAAATATTATAATAAACTGGAACATGGAATGAATTTGTATAATAATCACGGTCAGTAACGCCTTTAATTTTTCCATAAATAGCTTTATCTAAATTCGTAAATCTTCCTGATAAACCTTCAGCTGGAGTCGCAATTAAAGAAAAATTCAAATTATATTTTTCTGCATATTCATCAGTTTTTGTACGCATAAATTTAATTATTTTATATCCAAGCTTTCTTGCCTCTTCATCTTCACCATGATGCTTCCCAATTAAAGCTTTTAAACATTCAGCTAGTCCAATAAAACCAATAGTTAAAGTTCCGTGTTTTAAAACTTTACGTAATCTATCAGTTGGCTTTAGTCGTTCACTATCAATCCAAACGCCTTGCCCAAGTAAAAATGGAAAATTATAAATTCTCTTATTGCACTGAATTTCAAACCTTTCAAGCAATTGGTCTTTCACTAAATCCATCTTTTCTTCAAGTTCCTTAAAGAAGCCATCCAAATCAGTTTCACCACTAACTATTCCGTGCTTAATTCCCAGTCTTGGTAAATTAATTGAAGTAAACGACAAATTACCACGACCTGGCGTAATAGCTTTATTAGGGTCAACAACGTTACTCATAACTCTAGTCCGGCAACCCATATATCCAACTTCAGTCCGATAATCATCAGGATTATAATTAGCTATATTAAAACTTGAATCAATAAATGAGAAGTTTGGAAATAAGCGTTTAGCAGAAACTTCACATGACAATTTAAACAAATCATAATTAGGGTCTTCGGGATTATAATTAACCCCTTCTTTAACCTTAAAAATAGATATTGGAAAAATTGGTGTTTCTCCATGCCCAAGTCCCGCATCAGTTGCTAGCAAATAATTGCGAATAATCATCCGACCTTCAGCTGAAGTATCAGTTCCAAAATTAATTGATGAAAACGGAACCTGTGCTCCAGCTCTTGAATGCATTGTATTTAAATTATGAATGAATGCTTCCATAGCTTGATAAGTAATCCTATCAGTTTTTGCTAAAGCTTTATCGTAAGAAAGTTTAAATAAACGTTTTACTTCTTCACTATCTTTAGCATAATGCTCAAATTCAGTTAAATCAACTTCAATACTTTTTAGTTTATCAATATCTTTAGCAATTCTATCCATATTAATAAAATGATTAAAATTGGAATAATCTAAAAAGTCATTAATTTCTTGTTTAAATTGTTTTTTAAATGTTTTTAGCACACCAGGCGCTAGATAATAATCAAACGCTGGAATACTTTGACCACCATGCTGGTCGTTTTGGTTTGACTGAATAGCAATAGCCGCTAAAGCTGAATAGCTCATAATGTCGTTTGGTTCTCTTAAATGTCCATGTCCTGTTGAAAAACCACCATTAAATAATTTTTGCAGGTCAATTTGACAACAAGTTGTTGTACCCATTGGCATAAAATCCATATCATGAATATGAATATCTCCATTATCATGAGCTTCAGCAAATTTTGATTTCATTAAATAAGCTTTGGCAAACTCTTTTGAAACTGTACTACCATACTGTAGCATTGTCCCCATCGGTGTATCACCATCGACATTGGCATTTTCTCTTTTGGCATCTTCTTCAAAAGCCGATTTTAATCCTAAACCTTCAATTGATTTTAAAAACTTGTGCTGCTTCTTTTCACCAAAGAAAATTTGTCTTGAAACATTACGGCGTTCCCGATAATCAGAAAACGACTGATAAACATCGTCATAACCTTGTTTCATTAATTCGGCTTCAATCAAATCTTGAATAGTTTCAATTTTAATTCTTCCTTCGCCGGCATATTTTTTTTCTATTGTTTTGACAACGGCATTATAAACTTTATTAACATCCGTTTCTTTATATTTAAATTCTTCGTTTTCGGTAATACTATCAAAGCCCTTTTTTATGGCAACGGCAACTTTTGTGCCATTCCAAGCTACTTTCTTACCATTACGTTTTACAACTTCTAAATTTTCTAATTTTTCGTCTACATCAACCATAACTACCCTCCTATTTTCATTCTCATTATCGCACAGTTATGGTAAAAGGTCAAGAGAAAATGTTCGTTTTTTTTAACTTTTTTCATGGCCCTTTATTTTCTGCCGTTTTTCGCGAAAATCAACTTTTCACATTTTTACATTTTTTCGTTTTTTTGACTTTTTGTAATTTTTGTTTTTATAGTCTTTTGTGCTTTTGCCTTATTTTTCAACGATTTTTTGTTTTTGTCATCCTTGCTGAATTTTTATTTTTTACAAAAATAATGTTTTTTGCTTTTTTAGTTTTTTTGATTTTTGGACAAAATTACCTTTCTTGTTTTTAATTATTCCAATCAATAAATGTTCGCTTTTTTTGTTCGCATATAACGGTCCTTAACACATATAATTGATTAGGTGGGACTATGAAAAAATTTCTTATTTTAATGATAATAATTACCCTTTTAACTGGATGCAGTCAAGAAGAAAAAGTAGTCAGCATTATTGAAGATGATAAAAGTATGATAGCTGTTAATTATCCAGTTACCAGTAATAATGTTTTAAATGATGCAATTAGTGCTTATGTCAACAAAATTTATCAAGAGTTTAAAGCGAAAGAAAGTAATTATCAAAAACCAGAATTGAATATTTCCTACACCTATAAAGAGCTTAATAAAAACATTATATGTGTCAGTTTAAGTACAGAAATTTATACCGATAAAGAAGTCAATAAAATTAAAACCTTTACTTTTGATAAAAAAGCTGGCAAATTTTTAACGATGGAGGATATTGTTGAAGATTTAGATGCATTAGATTATGATATAAAGAAACTTTTACTAGAAAAATACCGGGAAGCCGATATGGATTTTTTATCAAATGTTAATTATGATTATTTCACTATTGATAATGAGAATCTTACCCTTTATTTTAGCCCAGTAGAATTAAAACAAAAAAATAGTGAAATTATTTATTTAGACATTCCTCTAAATTCACTAAAGTTATTAATTGATATTGATAAAGAAAAAGATGAAGATATTTACTTGGATATCAAAAAAAAGAACATTGACTATAATGAGAAAGTAGTTGCCTTAACTTTTGACGATGGCCCTAGTAAATATACTAAAGGTATTTTAGATATTTTAAAAAAACATGGAGTCTGCGCTACTTTCTTTGTTGTCGGCAATAAAACGGAATTTTATCAAACCGAACTTCAGAGGATGTTAAAAGAAGGAAGTGAAATAGGTAATCACTCTTATAGTCATAAATGGCTTAATCGGTTATCAGAAGCTGAATTCAAAAACGAAGTAAACAAAACGCAGGAAGCTGTAAAAAAAATAACAGGCTATACACCTACTCTCTTTCGTCCAACTTATGGTGGTTACAGTGACAAACTAAAAAGTTATACTGATTTGAAATTCATCTTATGGGATGTTGATTCAGAAGATTGGAAAGTTAAGAACACTAAAAAAATTTTAAATAATATTTTTAAGACGGTTAAAGATGAAAGTATTATTTTAATGCACGATAATCATGACTATGCAACTAAAGCTTTAGACGAAGTGATTACTAAATTAAAGGAAGAAGGATATCAATTTGTAACTGTTAGCGAACTTTTAGAAATTCAAAATTTAAGGGAAAATTAATGACTAACTATAATTTAGACCAAGTAAAACTTTTTTACTGGCAAATTCTTCTGTCATTAGGACTTATAATTTCTATTTTTATTTCCATCAGTCTTTCTTACAACGAGATATTGAAAATGGAAAATAAAAAGCCGCTATATGATACGGAATTGGAAACAAAAATTTTAATTTTTAACCGGTCATTTGATGCTTTAATTGCTACTGGTTATCTTTTAATCAATGTTATTGATAAAAAAGAAAATAATAGTGAATTTTCTTCCTTACAAATAGATGCTAGTATATTGAGTTTAATTTCAAGTTTAATTGTTTTATATATCGCACTTAATAGTATAAACAATTTAAGTGAAACAACTTTTGAAAATCCAAATGTATAGGTGATAATTATGTTAATAAGAATATTTGGCTTTTTAATTGGCTTTGGTTTTAGTACAATTGGTTTTGTTTTTATAATTAGTTATTTAAATTTACTATCATTAGGGTATAATTTTCAAGAATATGTTCATTTTATTTGTAGTAGTCCACAGTGTTTAATCGGACCAATTGGTCTAATAATTATCGCACTGGTGATTTTTTTACCGAAAGGAGATAATAATGACATACATATACGATATCCTATTAAATTTTCAAGATAATTACTATGATTTTTTTGAATGGAATAACGATGATAAAATAACCCATATTAAAAGAATGCCTTTAATAAAAATATCTAACCAAGACTTTAATTTAATTAAAAATTCTTTAGTTACTTTTGATGATGAGTTTTTAAAAAATATTCACAATAAAACGCAAATCTTTAAAAAATATGATATCAATACCCTTCCTTATATTTGTACTTTATGCACGGAAAATGAAACAATGGGCATCAAAATTAATAAAAATGGTAAATTAATTGGAAAAAGCTCATTACTTATTGATGAAAGTGATGAAGCTTTAGAACTTGCTAGTAATTTAGGAATTTATCAAATAAAATATACGGCTAAACAAACTAATAATGTATTAAACTGGCAAACTAGAAAAGAAACTAATGACAGCAAAAAAATTCTAAAGGACATTAATTTATTATATGAAACTAAAGAATTTAATAAATTAAATTATATGTTTTTTGAATGTTTTGGTTATAAAGAAAAAAATATCATTAATGTTTTGAATAAAATAAAAGAAGAAGTATATAATTTTACTGATAATTATTATATAATAAAAAATATTTTAAAACTCATAAACCAAAAATAACAAGGGAAAATCCCTTGTTTTATTGTAATTGTGACCAAATAAATGGTAAAACAACGATAAAAGCAACGATAACAATAAATAATAGAACAATAAAGAAAATCGTGCTTTTTTTATCTTTTTCAGGCGCCGCTGGTTGCTCTGTTTGAGCAGGCTGTTCGGTAGCTACTTCACCTTCAGGCATCGGAGCTACTTGAGTATTTAAATCTGGAGTCCCAGCCATTTCTGATGGTTGAGTTTCTGGTTGTTCAGTTTGTCCTGTCATATCAGGCATAGGTGCTGCCATAGTTGCTGGTTCAGTTTGACTTACTGGTGTTGGAGTCGCCACTGGTGCTGCCATTTCTGGTGTAGTTACAGCTACTGGTTCTGGGGTTGAAGCTACCATTTCTGAAGCCGCTACTTGTGCAACCGGAGTCCCCATTTCTGGTGTAGCCATAGCTACTGGTTCTGGAGTTGGAGCTACCATTTCTGAAGCCACTGCTTGTGTAGCCGGCGTTTCCATTTCGGGTGCTTCTACCGGTGCGGGATTAACTGGTGCTGTTTCTGGTTTATTCTCAACTTGACCGGCAAAATCAAAGCTATAATTCAAATTATTATCATTATTATTCGTATTATTTAACAATCCATCTTTATTTTCATTCATTGTTAATAATCCCTCCTATTCTTATCATAATTATAACAAAAATTAAGGTAAAAATAAAGTTATTTTTGTAGTAACCTATTTAATTTATCTAATTTATCACTATCCATCGCGCGCTTGCCAGTTAAGCGGTAATTAAGATTTAGCTTTTTATATTTATCTTCGCCAAACGTATGATAAGGTATTAATTCGATTTTTTCAATATTTTTTATTTTTTTAATATACTCTTTTAATTCTAAAATATTTTCCTCATTATCATTTATTCCAGGGACAATTACCTGTCTTAACCACATTTTTTTATTTAACTTATTACAAAGCTCAATAAAATTATCAACTTTTTCAATATTTTTACCAGTTATTTTTTGATATAATTCATTATTAGTCGCTTTAATATCTAATATTACTAAATCGGTATATTTTAAAACTTCTTCATCTTTATCAGTTCCATAACCAGATGTATCTAAACAAGTATGAATATTTTCCTTTTGGCACAGTTTCATCGTTTCAATTAAAAATTCTGGTTGCAATAAAGGCTCACCACCTGAAAAAGTAACGCCACCATTATCTTCAAAGTATGGTTTATATCTTTTTATTTTTTGAAGAAGTTCTTCCGCAGTCATAGCCATACCGCCTTTTAAAGACCAGGTTTCAGGGTTATGACAGTAAAGACACCTTAAATGGCATCCTTGAAGAAAAACAACAAAACGAATTCCCGGGCCATCGACAAGTCCCATAGTTTCAATAGAATTAATATAACCCATTATACTCTTTCATGGAAGGTTCTAGCAATTACTTCTTCTTGATGCTTACGGCTTAAACGATTAAAATTAACGGCATATCCTGACACTCTAATGGTTAGTGTTGGATATTTATCTGGATTATTCATCGCATCAATTAACATTTCTTTATTTAAAACATTAACATTTAAATGATGAGCACCTTGTTTAAAATAACCGTTTAAAAGACTAACTAAATTATCAATTTCCTCTTTTTCACTATGGCCTAAAGCTTCAGGTGTAATAGAAAAAGTATTAGATATTCCATCTTCACAAACATTTTTATAAGGAATTTTAGCCACAGAATTTAAGGAAGCTAGAGCCCCACTACTATCTCTACCATGCATTGGATTAGCCCCAGGTGCAAAAGGTTCACCAGCTTTTCTTCCATCTGGAGTTGTTCCTGTTTTATTCCCATAAACAACATTAGAGGTAATTGTTAAAACTGATAACGTATGTTTAGCACCCCTATATAATTTATGTTTTCGAAGTTTACTAATAAACCTTTCTGTAATATCTTTAGCAATATTATCGGCTCTATCATCATCATTTCCATACTTTGGAAAATCACCTATAACTTCAAAATCTACAGCAATATTATTTTTTCTAATTGGTTTTACTTTAGCATATTTTATCGCTGATAAACTATCAGCAGCTACTGAAAGGCCAGCAATACCAAAGGCCATCAGCCTTTTAACAAACGTATCATGAAGGGCCATTTGACTAGCTTCATAAGCATATTTATCATGCATATAATGGATAACGTTCATGGCATCAACATAAACTTTAGCCACTTTATCTAAAACATTGTCATAAGATTCTATAACTTTATCGTAATCAAGTACTTCATCATCTATTGCTTTTACTCCATCTAAAACTAACATTTCTGTTTTTTCATCAACACCACCATTAATGGCATACAATAAGGCTTTAGCTAAATTACACCTTGCCCCAAAATACTGCATTTGCTTTCCAAGTTTCATAGCTGAAACGCAGCAGGCAATCCCATAATCATCACCAAATATCGGACGCATAATATCGTCATTTTCATATTGAATCGCGTCAGTTTTAACCGAAATATAGGCACAATATTTTTTAAAATTTTCTGGTAAATTATAAGACCATAAAACTGTCATATTAGGTTCTGGTGCGGGATTTAAATTAATTAAAGTATGTAAATATCTAAATGATGTTTTGGTAACTAAACTTTTTCCATTCTTTGTCATACCGCCAATAGATTCGGTAACCCAGGTAGGGTCACCAGCAAAAAGTTCATCATATTCTGGGGTTCTTAAATGTCTAACCATTCGAAGCTTTAAAATAAAATTATCGACTATTTCTTGAACTTCTTCTTCAATTAATATTCCTTTTTTTAAATCTCTTTCAAAATATATATCTAAAAAAGTGGATGTTCTTCCTAAACTCATAGCTGCTCCATTATTTTCTTTAACGGCGGCTAAATAAGCAAAATAAAGCCACTGTACTGCTTCTTTACTATTACTAGCCGGCCTACTAATATCAAAGCCATATCCTTTAGACATTTCTTTTATTTCTTCTAAAGCTCTAATTTGTGTATTTACTTCTTCTCTTAAACGAATATATTCTTCACAAGTAAGGGGGATGTTATTTAAATCATTTTTCTTTTCTTCTACTAAGTAATCAATACCATATAAAGGAACTCTTCTATAGTCACCAATTATTCGGCCTCTTCCATACGCATCTGGAAGGCCAGTAATTAAACCATTATGACGAGCCTTTTTTATTTCTTCGGTATAAGCATCAAAAACTCCATCATTATGTGTTTTACGGTATTTCGGAAATATTTCTTTTATTTTTTCTGGCATTTCATAACCATAAGCTTCTAATTCTTTATAGACCATTCTAATACCACCAAAAGGATTAATTATTCTTTTAAGTGGTGCATCTGTTTGAAGGCCAACGATTACATTATCTTCTTCAGAAATATAACCAGGTTTAAAATTATTAATACCTGATACATGCTCTAAATCAATATCTAAAACACCTTTTTTCATTTCTTCTTGATGCATTTTTTCATAAGTATCTAATAAGTTTTTAGTTTTTTGACTTATGCCTTTTAAAAAACTAGCATCACCGGTATATTCTGTATAATTATTTATAATAAAATCTTCAACATTTATTTCTTTTTGCCAAAGACCTTCTTTAAAACCTTGCCATGCTTCCATAGTATAACCTCCTATTTTTAATTATACCATTAATTAAAGCATTAAATTATTATTCATTTTATTTTAAATATATTATTATGTATATTTATGTAAAGAAAAAAGTCCATAAAATTATAGACTTAACTCGTAAGGTGAATTTTGGCTTCCATCACCAACAGTGATTTGCACTT
>CALVRT010000018.1 GCA_944358735.1 uncultured Bacilli bacterium
ATTAGAAGAAATGTTTAATTATAAAAAAGTTAAAATAGCTAATAGTATTAAAGTAGGTTTTCCATTAAGGTCATTAAATAAAGTAATTAATAAATTAAAATATTTTAAAATAAATTATTTGATTTATGAAGAAGAAATAACAAGAAAAAAATATAAAAACAATAATTATAAAAATTTTATTAAAAGTTTATCTATTGATAATAGGGTAAATGTTATAACTTTTAAGTTAAATGAATTAAAAGAAAATTCTAAAACAATTAATATTTTAGAAAATATTGAAAGTAATGTATAAATACCACGGCCAGCCTCATTTCGTCGCTTTTCTCGGGTTGGCCGTGCTTTTTTGTATAATAATATTTTTTTTAAATACCTTTAATTTTAATAAATTAGGGGTGTTTTTTTAACCAAATATATAAAATTATCTATAGACAATATTACCATTTTAACTATTAAAATAAGGCCAAAATTAGAAAATGGCTTGTTGCTGGTATTTTGCAGATAGTGTAATATTAAGGGCGAAGGGAGGTGATAGAGTGTTGAATCAGACCGTACTAGTAGGTAGACTTGTCAATGACCCCGAAGTATATGAAACTGAAACCGGAAAAAAAGTCTCTCGCGTAACCCTAGCAGTACCACGTTCCTATAAAAATGTTGATGGCCAGTATGATACAGATTTTATCGGTTGCAAATTATGGCAAGGCGTTGCTGAAAGTACGAGTGAATATTGTAAGAAAGGAGACCTTGTTGGCATAAAAGGCCGTATACAAACCTCTAATTATGAAACAGAAGAAGGACCCAAATATTTTACCGAAGTAATTGCAGAGAAAGTTACATTTTTATCTGGGAAAGGTAATTAAAGCCTTTCTCACTTATCAAAAGTTTAAAAGATTATTATGGTTTTAATAATTATAATATAAATATTAGTAATTGATTGTTTAAGCCCTGAACTTAATTAAAAATAATTATTTAAATTTATATGATGTTGGTTATACTTTAACTCCTCGTTAATATTATTTTACTTTTTATATTATGTTAATCATTTTAGGTAGATTAGTAGTTTAGAATTAATATATAATAAACATAGTTGTTCAAAAAATCTTATATTATAATAAAATATTTGTTGAAACAAAAAATCATTCATGCTGTTGAGATTATTATTTATCATAATAGTCTTTTTTTAATAAAAAAATTTTTTTAGCATTCTACTATTGACAGTGCTAACATATAATGTTATAATGAAGTAGCATTCATCGAAGAAGAGTGCTAAAAGAGGTGATGTAATGATAACGCCAAGACAAGAAGAACTTTTAAAACTAATTGTTGAAGACTATATTAAAACAGTAACTCCAGTTAGTTCTAAAGCGTTAGAAGATATTATGAAATGTTCTAGTGCGACAATTCGTAATGAAATGGCGGCTTTAGAAAGAGAAGGATTACTTGAAAAAACACATATATCTTCTGGTAGAGTTCCCAGTGATTTAGGTTATCGTTATTATGTGGATAATTTAATGAAACCAGAAGAACTAACTGGTAAAGATGTTTTGAAATTACAAAAAATCTTTAAAAATAACAGTTTGGTTTTATCGGACGCCATAACTAAAAGTATGGAAATTGTTTCAGAACTAACGCATTATACAACTGTTGTTTTAGGTAGTTCTTCAGCCGATAATAAAGTGGCTAAAGTTGAAGCTTTACCGATTAGTGATAACAAGTTACTAGCGATTATCATTACTGACAAAGGCCATGTTGAAAATCGCCCGATTGTTATTAGTGAAGCTATTAACCGTAGTGAAATCAAAAAAACAGTTGATGTGATTAACAAATTTATTGTTGGCGTTCCACTGCCAGAAGTTCCTGAAGTGCTGGAGTTTGAAGTAAAGCCGGCTATCGCATCATATACCAGTCAGTATGAAGCTCTTTATCAAGCTTTTTACAATGCGTTTAATGATTTTAGTTCTAAAATGAATGTTAAAGTTAGTGGAACTGGTAATTTACTTATGGAACCAGAATTTAATGATGCTGATAAAATAAGAGAACTTTTAAATAAATTTGATAACCCAAATTTAATAAAGTCAATTAAAACCGACGATGAAGGTATTCAAATCTATATTGGTAGTGAAAATTTATTAGACGATGATATTTCCATTATCAAAACCTCTTATTATAAAGATGGCGAAGAAGGAACGATTGCTTTAATTGGTCCTAAAAGGATGGAATATGGCAAGGCTGAAGCACTGCTTAATTATATTAAAAATAATATAGGAATTAGGTGAAAATATGAATGAAGAAAAAGAAATAAAAGAAGAACCTAAACAAGAAAATAATGAACAAAAAGAGGTAAAAGAAGAAGTTAAAGAAAAAAAATCACATAAAAAAGAACAGAAATGTAAATGTGATGAAAGGCAAAAAAAAATTGAAGAGTTAGAAAATGCTTTACTTCGGATGCAAGCTGATAATATTAATTATCGCAAGCGAAAAGATGATGAAGTTGCAAAGATGCTTAAATATGCTAACGAAGATTTAGTAAAAGAGATACTTCCATCAATTGATAATTTTGAAAGGGCTATTAAATTAGATGATGATAATTTAGACGATGAACTTTCAAAATTCTTGGAAGGATTCAAAATGATTTATTGTCATTTGTTAGAAACACTAGAAAAATATGGTGTAAAAGCTATTGATGGTGACAATAAAGAATTTGACCCAGTTTATCATCAAGCTGTCCTTACAGAAAAAGGTGATAAACCAGGAATGGTTATTGAAGTAATGCAAAAAGGTTATCTTCTTAAAGATAAAGTTATAAGACCAGCAATGGTTAAAGTTAGTGAATAAAAGAAAGGAATGATTATTTATGAGTAAAACAATAGGTATTGATTTAGGAACAACTAATAGTTGTGTATGTGTTTATGAAGGTGGTGAAGCTAAAGTTATCGCCAATCCTGAAGGAAACAGAACAACTCCTTCAGTAGTCGCATTTAAAAACGGTGAGATTATCGTTGGTACAGCGGCTAAAAACCAAATGATTACTAATCCTGATACTATTTCATCAATTAAAAGATTGATTGGTACAAAAGAGAAAGTAAAAGCTGGCGGTAAAGAATATACGCCTGAAGAAATCAGCGCAATGATTTTAAGTGATTTAAAGAAAACAGCTGAAGCTTATTTAGGTGAAAAAGTTACGAAAGCAGTTATTACAGTTCCAGCTTATTTTAACGATGCACAACGTCAAGCTACGAAAAATGCTGGTAAAATTGCTGGGTTAGAAGTTGAAAGAATCATCAATGAACCAACTGCTGCAGCGTTAGCTTATGGCCTTGATAAACAAGATAAAACCGAACAAATTCTAGTTTATGATTTAGGTGGCGGAACGTTTGACGTATCTATTCTTGAAATCGGTGATGGTGTATTCGAAGTTAAATCAACAAGTGGTAATAATAAATTAGGTGGTGATGACTTCGACCAAAGAATTATCGATTATTTAGCTGATGAATTTAAGAAAGAAAATGGAATTGACTTAACTAAAGATAAAATGGCAATGCAAAGACTTAAAGACGCTGCTGAAAAAGCTAAAAAAGATTTAAGTGGCGTAACAACAACCAATATTTCATTACCATTCTTATCACAAGGTGCTGATGGCCCACTTCATTTAGAAATGACTTTAACAAGAGCTAAATTTGAAGAATTAACTGATGACTTAATGGAATCAACTTTAACTCCTGTTCGTAATGCTTTAAAAGATGCTAATCTTAAAAAAGAAGATATCGATAAAATATTATTAGTTGGTGGTTCAACAAGAATGCCAAAAGTTACTGAATTAATTAAGAAAGAGCTTGGAAAAGAGCCTTCTAAAGGTGTTAACCCTGATGAAGTAGTTGCTATGGGTGCTGCTATTCAAGGTGGTGTTTTAACTGGTGAAGTAAATGATATCGTTTTACTAGATGTAACTCCACTTTCACTTGGTATTGAAACTTTAGGTGGCGTTTGTACTGTTCTTATTCCAAGAAATACAACAATTCCTACTAGTAAATCACAAGTGTTCTCAACTGCTGCTGATAATCAACCAGCTGTGGATATTCATATATTACAAGGTGAAAGACCAATGGCCGCTGATAATAAAACCCTTGGTAATTTCCAATTAACCAATATTCCAGCTGCACCTAGAGGTGTACCACAAATCGAAGTAACATTTGATATCGATGCTAATGGTATTGTTAATGTTAAAGCTAAAGATAAAGGAACTGGAAAAGAACAATCTATTACAATTACTTCTGGTGGCTCTTTATCTGATGAAGAAATTGATAAAATGGTTAAGGAAGCTGAAGAAAATAAAGCTGCCGATGAAAAACGTAAAGAAGCTGCTGATACAAGAAATGAAGCGGAACAAGCTATCTTTATGACTGAAAAGTCTATTAAAGAATTAGGTGATAAAGCACCTAAAGCTGAAAAAGAAAAAGCGGAAGCCCAAATCAAAGAATTAAAAGAAGCTTTAGAAAAAGATGACACTGAAGATATTAAGAAGAAAACAGAAAGCTTATCAGAAACAGCTATGGCATTAGGGGCTAAAGTATACGAAGAAGCTTCTAAACAAGCGGCAGCCGAGGAAAATAAAGAAGAAGATAAAAAAGATAATAATGTTAAAGACGCTGAATACGAAGAAAAATAAGTTCTAGGAAACTAGAACTTTCTCATATAATAAAAAATATTTTGGATAGGAGAATAATGTGATTAAAGAAAAAACAAGGGATGAAATTCCTGAAGAATATAAATGGGATTTAAGTACTATTTTTAAGAATGATGAATTATTAGAAAAAAGTATTAATGAAGTAAAGTCTGAAATAAATAATTTAAATTTTGATAAGATGATGGAAAGTGCAGATAAACGATATGGTGCTTTAGAAAATTATTATAAAATTGACCGAAATTTAGAAAAAATTTATACTTATGTAGCGCGAAAAAGTGATGAAGATATTACTAACACTAAATATCAAGGTTATAAACAATTAACTTTAGATTTATGCAATAAATTTAGTCAGAAAATTAGTAGCTTTGGACCTAACTTATTAAAAGAAGATTATCAAGTTATTGAAAAATTTTATCAAGAAAATCCTAAATTAAAGGAAGATTATGAATTTATTTTAGAAAAAGAATATCGTTATAAAAAACATACTTTATCAGCTGAAGAAGAAAAATTAATGGCTACTTTAGGAAAAGCTTTTGCCGATAATGAAATGCTTATGTCAGCTTTAGCTGACGGTGATTTAGATTTTGGACAAATAGAAGTAAATGGAGAAACCTTTACTTTAAGTGAGGCCAATTATTCTAGTTTTCTAACTTCTAGCGACCGGACTGTTCGTGAAAAAGCCTTTAAACAGTTATTTAAAACTTATGAAAAGTTTAATAATACTTTTGCTTTGATTTTAAAAAATCATTTTGATACGTTAGCAGTTACTAGTAAAGTAAATAAATTTGCTAGTAGTCGTGAGGCCGCTTTATTTGCTGATAATGTTAGTGAAGAAGTATACGATAATTTAATTAATGTTGTTCATCATAATTTAGATAAACTTCATGATTATTATACTTTTAAGAAAAAAGCTTTAAATTTAGGTGAATTACATTTATATGACACTTCGGTTAATTTAATTAGTGATAGTGAAACTAAATATGATTTAAATGAAGCTCATAATTTAATTATTGACACAGTTAAAGTATTTGGACCAGATTATGTTTCAGTGGTTGAAAGAGCTTTTACAGAAAGATGGATAGATTTTTATCCTAATAAAAATAAAGCAAGTGGAGCTTATTCTGGTGGGTCTTATGACAGTAATCCATTTATTTTAACTAATTATCTTGGTAAATATCGTGATGTTTCTACTTTAATTCATGAATTAGGTCATTCACTTCATACATATTATTCTAATAAACAGCCTTATCAATATTCTGGTTATTCAATATTTGTAGCGGAAGTGGCTTCAACAGTTAATGAACTTTTACTAGCTAATAATATGTTAGAGAAAGCTTCAAACAATGAAGAAAAATTATATATTTTAAATGAACTTTTAGAGTTGTTTAAAGCAACAATTTACCGGCAAACAATGTTTGCAGAATTTGAAAATATTATAGCTAGTAAAACTGATAAAGAAGAAGTATTAACTAAAGATGAGTTTAATAATATTTATTATGATTTAAATAAAAAATACTTTGGTGAAAATGTTATAATTGATGAAGAAATAAAATATGAATGGCAAAGAATACCTCATTTTTACTATAATTTTTATGTTTATAAATATGCTACTGGCCTTTCTGCGGCCTGTTATATTGTAAAAAACATTTTAAGTGGTAAAGAAAATGCGGTAGACGATTATTTAAAATTTCTAAAAACAGGTAATACGATGTATCCACTTGATGAACTTAAAGTAGCGGGAGTTGATTTAACAAATCCTGAAGTTATAGAAAGTGCGATGGATATGTTTAATGATTATTTAGAAGAATTTAAAAAACTTTATAATGAGAGGTAGGTGATATGATGGATAAGAAAGATTATTATGAAGTTCTAGGAGTATCTAAAGATGCTAGTGAAGCTGAAATTAAAAGTGCTTTTCGTAAGCTAGCTAAAAAATATCACCCTGATGTTTCCAAAGAACCTGATGCGGCAGAGAAATTTAAAGAAGCCCAGGAAGCTTATGCTGTTTTATCGGATAAAGAAAAAAGACAACAGTATGATAAGTTTGGACACGCCGCTTTTAATAATAATGGTGCTGGTGGCTATGATTTTAGTGGCTTTGATTTTTCAGATATTTTTAGTGACTTATTCGGTCAAGGATTTGGTGGCTTTAGTAATTTTGACTTTGGTGATTTTTCATCATCACGGTCAAGAGGTCGAAAAGGTCGTGACCGAATAGTTCGTGTTGATTTAACTTTTGAAGAAGCAACAAAAGGAACAACGAAAACAATAACTTTAGAGGTGACTGAAAACTGTGATAAATGTCATGGAAAAGGTGGCTTTGACGAAAAAACATGTGATAAATGTCATGGAAGTGGAACTATAACCGCGCAGCAACAAACATTATTTGGGGCTTTTATGACTAGAACAACTTGTGATAAGTGTGATGGAAAAGGTGTTACTTATGCTAGAGAATGTAATAAATGTCACGGTAGTGGAAAAACTAGTGTTACTAAAGATTTAGAAGTTAAAATTCCAGCCGGGGTTGATACTGGTAATCAGCTTCGGATTGCAGGAAAGGGTGAAGCGGGAACTAATGGTGGACCTAATGGAGATATATATTTAGAATTTAATGTTCAAGAACATCCTTTATTTGACCGTGATGGTAATGATATATATTTAGAATTGCCAATTACAGTGGCGGAAGCAGCTTTAGGTTGTAAGAAAGAAATTCCAACTTTAGATGGCGTTGTAAAATTAACTATTCCAGCCGGAAGTGAAACTGGTGACCGTCATCGTCTTCGTGGCAAAGGAATTAGTGCTATAAATTCTTTCCGTAAAGGTGATATGTACGTTATTATCAAAGTCAAAATCCCACAAAAACTATCACGCGAACAGAAAAAATTGTTTGAACAGCTAGTTAAAACAGGATTAGATGAGACCGCTGAATATAAAAAGATAAAAAGTTATTTGAAATAGGTGTAAACCTATTTTTTCTATTGACGAAAACAATTTAAATTGTTATTATATAAACGATTAGAGGGATTTTATGAAAAATAAACAATTAAGTGATAATTGCTTAAGCGATTTTATTAATAATAATGCTTATCATAGAATTTATAGTAAAGAAGAAGAACGTTATTTGTTAAAAACATTAAAACTAGCTTTTTATGATGATGTTTCTGATGAATTAAAGGAAGAATATTTAAATTATTATATGGAGGTTCATCCTGTGTTTGCTAGTAAATATCAGGAAGCGTCAGAAAAAGATAAACCAAAGTTATTGGCAAAGGCTATTGAGCGAGCAATTATCGTTAAAGAAGAATTTATTAAACATAATTTAAGGTTAGTGATTTCATTAGCTAAAAGTTATCAACATACTTATTATTATCTTGAACTTATGGATTTAATTCAAGTTGGAAGTCTTGGTTTAACTGTTGCTATTGAAAAGTTTGAAATAAGTAAAAATTTAAAATTTTCAACTTATGCAGCTTACTGGATAAAAGCTTATTTTTCGAGAATGGCTATAAGTGAGCGGCCGGTGAGATTTCCACAAAACAAAGTTTTTCTATACAATAAGGTAGCTATAAAAGCTCGTTCTTATTATAATCAAACTTTAGAAAATCCAACTGATGAAATGTTAATCGAATGGGGTATTCCTCCAAAAAACATTGATGAATATAATTTATATAAGGCTAGTTTTAGTAGTTTGAATGAACCTGCGATAATAGAAGGTAATGAGATTGGTGATTTAATTGAGTCAGAAGCCCAACCAGTAGATGAAATGATTGAAAATAAACTAATGACTTTAGAAATACTTAATTTGCTAGAAAATAGTAATATTACCAAAGAAGAAAAAGAAATTATCAAAAGACAATATGGTTTTTATGAAGAAGTAGAGAGTTTAAAAACCATTGCCGATAGTCTTGGGCAAACACCAGAACAAGTGCGAATAAAAAGAAATAAAGCATTAAAAATTTTAAAAAACGAAATGAGAAAAATAGATTTTTTCGGTGATAGACAATTTATTAAGAAAAAAGTTTTTAAAAAGTAAATTTTACTTGCAGACATTAGTTATATATATTATAATATTAGTAAGAAAGGAAGAAAATTATGGATGATATATTACTGAATACAGAAGTAAAAATGGAAGAAGCTGTTTCGGCCATGGAAAAACGTTTTAATAATGTTCGTGCGGGAAGAGCTAATCCAGCAATATTAGATGCGGTAATGGTTAATTATTATGGAGTAGATACGCCTTTAAAGCAGCTAGCAACAATTTCTATTCCAGAAGCTAGAATGTTAATGATAAAACCATTTGACCGTAGTAGTTTAAATGCTATTGAAAAAGGTATTTTTGAAGCTAATGTTGGTCTTACACCCAACAATAATGGTGAAGCAATTATTTTGAATATTCCAGCATTAACTGAAGATACTAGAAAAGAGTATGTAAAACAAGTAAAAGCTATTGCTGAAGATGGTAAAATAGCTTTAAGACATGTGAGACAAGATGCCAATAATGAAATTAAAAAAATGGAAATAACTGAAGACGATAAAAAAGGGTTAAGTGATGATGTTCAAGAACTTATAAATAAATATAATAAAATCATCGATGAAAAATTAAAAGCTAAAGAAAATGATTTATTAAGTATATAGAGGTAAATATGTTTAGAAAAAATAAACTAGAAGAAATTGATGCTAAAAAAATAAATGAAGTAGCAACTTTATCTGCTAGAGTATTAAAAATTATATATTTACTTTTAGCTTTTTTAGTCATTTATATTGTTATAAGATTATTTAAAGAAACCCAAATCTTATCGTTTATTGGAACAATAATTCAAATATTAGTTCCATTAATAATTGGTTTAATAATAGCTTGGTTATTTGAACCAGTAGTGGCTTTCTTTGAACGTAAGCATATTAAAAGAGTATTTGGAACAATTATTACATACATTATTTTGTTTGCGATAGTTGCTCTAGTTATGTCAGCTTTAATTCCATTAATGGCTAATCAAATTATGCAGTTTGCAAAAGCCGCACCAGATATTTTTAATTCAATAAAAAGTTGGTGTTTAGGCGTTTTTGATTATTTAAATACTATCGATTATATTGATGCTGCAGCTTTAAAAGACCAGTTCTTTGATAAGTTTGAAGAAATCGCCGTTGGAATTTCAAGTGCTTTACCAAATCAATTAATAGGCTTTGTATCAGGACTATTTTCTGGTATTGGCGCTTTTGGAATAGGGTTAATTATTGGTTTCTTATTATTAGTTAATTTTAAAGGTATGAAAAACGTTTTAAAATTACTACCAGTTAAATGTCGTCAAACTGGTGAAGAATTAGTCAGTGAAGTTAATGGTTCGCTTAGAAATTATGTTACTGGAGCCCTTATTGACTGCGGAGCAGTATTTGTTCTTACCTCAATTGGTTTCTGGGTAGTTGGTTTAGAAGCTCCCGTTTTATTCGGATTTTTCTGTGGCCTTACTAATATTATTCCTTATATAGGTCCTTATATTGGTGGCGCGCCAGCGGTTATTGTCGGCCTTACCCAAAGCCCAACAATTGGTATTTTAACATTAATTATTGTTGTTATTATTCAATTCTTGGAAGGTAACTTATTGCAACCGTTTATTATGTCAAAAACAACAAAATTAAATGCTATTATTATTATGCTGGGGTTACTAGTATTTGGTTATTTCTTTGGAATTATTGGTATGCTTTTATCAACACCAATACTTGCTGCCATAAAAACAATATTTCAGTTTTTCAATAAAAAATATGGACTTTTAGATTATACATTAGATGATGTAAGTAATAATAAAATCGTTGAAGAAAAAGAGTAAGTTAATATTTATTTTATAGAGAGCTAGTGGGTAGGTGAAAACTAGTAAATAATTTTAACTGAAGCTATTTTTGAGAGAAATGCAAACATTTCCGGTGATGAGCCGTTATCATAATTAAGTTAAATTAGGATGGTACCACGGTTTTTCGTTCCTAGAAAATACCCGTGGTTTTTCTTTATATGGAGGTAAAAATGAAAGAGGCAAAAATATTTTTATTAGCTGGTAAAGCAAGAACTGGTAAAGATACTATGGCTAGTGAAATTATTAAATATTATCAAAATAAAAATAAGAAGGTAGTTAGATTAGGTTTTTCTGATTATATAAAAAATTATGCGATGAAGATTACTGATTGGGATGGCTCTGATGAAAATAAGCCAAGGGATTTATTACAAATGCTTGGAACTGATATCGTTAGAGAAAAAATAAATAAGGATTTTTTTATCAATCGTTTATGTGAAGATATTATTGTTTATAGTTATTTCTTTGATGTTATTGTTATATCAGGCGCGAGATTTCCGAATGAATTAGATATTCCTAAAAGTAAATTTAAGAATGTTACGATAATTAAAATGGAAAGACCTAATAATGAAAATAATTTAACTGAAAAACAAAAAAAACATATAACAGAACATGCTTTAGAAGATTATCAAAATTATGATTATTTAATCGTTAATGATGGTGATGAAGATAATTTAAGAAAGAAAGCGCAGGATTTATTAGAAGAGGTGGAAAATGGATATTAAAGATACATATATTAAGTTTTTTGAAAGCAAGGGGCATAAGTATATTCCAAGTAGTGGAGTTATTCCTGAAAATGACCCAACAAGCTTATTTACCACGGCCGGAATGCAACCTTTAGTGCCTTATCTACTAGGTGAAAAACATCCAGAAGGAACTAGACTTGTTGATGTTCAAAAATGTTTTCGAACTAATGATTTAGATGAAATTGGTGATACTACGCATCATACCTTTTTTGAAATGCTTGGTAACTGGTCTTTGGGTGATTATTTTAAAAAAGAATCGATTAGCTGGAGTTTTGAACTTTTGACTAAACATTTTAATATTCCGGTTCAAAAATTAGCTGTTACCGTTTTTGAGGGTGAAGGCAATATCCCAAGAGATGATGAGTCAGCGCAGATTTGGCAAAGTTTAGGTATTAGTAAAAAGCGAATTAGTTATTTAGGCAAGGATGATAATTTTTGGACTGTTGGTGGCGTTGGACCATGCGGACCAGATACGGAAATTTTTTACTGGCGTAGTACAGAACCTGTCCCTGAAAAACACGACCCAAATGATGAGAGATGGGTGGAGATTTGGAACAATGTTTTTATGCAGTATTATTTAGATGAAAATGGTAATGTTTCGGAACTTAAACAAAAAAATGTTGATACTGGTATGGGTGTAGAACGAATAACCGCTGTTTTAGAAGGCAAAGATGATAATTATAAGACTAGTATTTGGCAAGATGTTATTAATAAAATCGAAGAAATAAGTGGTAAAAAATATGATGATGAAGTTTATACTAAAGCTATGCGAATTGTTGCCGATCATATAAGAGCAGTAGTTATGATTAGTGGTGATGATGCTGGCATAAAACCGTCAAACACAGACCAAGGTTATGTTTTAAGAAGAATAATTAGACGGATGGTTAGATATGCTAAAATGTTAGATATTGACATTAATAGTGATTGGGATACTGTTTTAGCGCAAATGATTATTACTAAATATGAAAAGTATTATCAAGAGTTAACTCGTAATAATGAAGTTATCTTATCAGTTTTGAAAAACGAAAAAACTAAATTTAATCGTACTTTAGAAAAAGGCTTAAAAGAGTTTGAAAAAATAAAAAAATCTTTAACTGGTAAAGAAATTAATAAAGATTTAGCCTTTAAATTATATGATACTTATGGTTTTCCAATTGAACTTACTGAAGAACTCGCTAAAGAAGAAGGGCTTTCAGTTGATATTAAAGGTTTTGAAGAAAAATTTAAGGAACATCAAGAAAAATCGAGAACTGCTTCCGCTGGTAAATTTAAAGGCGGTTTAGCTTCTGATGGCGTTATGGAAACTAAATATCATACAGCAACGCATTTATTAAATGCTGCCTTAAAAGAAGTTGTTAATAAAGATGTTCATCAAATGGGAAGCAATATTACCGCTGAAAGAATGCGTTTTGACTTTTCTTGCGACCATAAATTAACTGATGAAGAAAAGAAAAAAACTGAAGAATTAGTTAATAAATGGATTAGTGAAGGAATAGATGTAACTCATGAAATTATGACAAAAGAAGAAGCTTTAAAATCAGGTGCGGAATGTATGTTTATTGAAAAGTATCCTGAAGAAGTGACCGTTTATAGTATTGGTAATATTTCTAAAGAACTATGTGGTGGACCGCATGTTAAAAACACTAGAGAACTTGGACATTTTAAAATAAAAAAAGAAGAAGCTAGTAGTGCTGGTGTAAGAAGGATAAAAGCAATTTTAGAATAACAGTGTCAAATACTGTTATTTTTTAACTAAAAAATTTAATAAAATTGCTTATTATTTAAATTTAGTTTATAATATAGATAGAGGTGAAATTATGGAAATTACTTATGTTAATCCTAAAAAAAAAGGAAAATATAAACTGGTTAAAAGAACATTAAATATTGTAATTACTGTTGCTTTAACTACTAGTTTAGGTTATCTGGGATTTAATATTATGGATAAAATAAAAAATAACAATCTTAATAATGAAATTAAATCAGAAGTTGTTAATGATAATGCTTATACCGCACCTGCTCAAGTTGTCAATGAAGAAACTGGTGAAGTTGCTGAAGTAACGCAGTCTTATGATGATATTGATTTTTCAGCTTTAAAGCAGATAAATCCTGAAGCCGTTGGTTATTTATCTTGGTTTGGGGTTGATAAAAATGGACAACCTACTGAATATAATTATCCGGTAGCGCAAACTACTGATGATGAAAAATATTTACATACGGGTTTTGATGGTAGTCAAAATAGTTGTGGTTCAATATTTGTTAGTACTTATAGTAATGCTGATTTATCTGGTAAGGTAACAATGATTTTTGGTCATGATATGGCAGATTATTCAATGTTTGGTTCATTAAATGAATATAAAAATCAAGCTTATATGGATGCTCATCCAACCATTGAGTACCAAACTGAAGATGCAATTTATAGGCTTGATGTTGTATCAATTACTGATATGAATGTTTTAAATTTATATAATTCAGTTGTAAACTCTAAATATGATACTGGTGATAGTGTTCAGGATTCTGCGCAAATGTTAGCGGATATGGGGCAGATTCAAAATGCGGCTGCAGCAAGTTCTGGAATTCAATTATCAGCTGATGACCAAATTGTCTTATTAGTCACTTGTAACGGTCAAGGTGGCGATGAACGAGATGTAACTATAACCAAAGCGACCAAAGTACTAGATAAAACAATGGTTAATCAAGCAGGTATGCAAAGATAAAAGGTGTTATAACGTTATTCATTATAACACTTTTTTGTTATACTTATTTTTTAAATCTATATTTAGTTGGTTCAGCTGCTTCAATTAAGTCATAATTTATAAGTAATTTAATTATTTCTGATGCTCTTGATTTTTTAATTTTAAAAAGTTCTTCTATATTGTATTTTGTCCCTTTAATATTAAAGTATCTAAAATATGCGTCGGGGCTGGCACTTATGATTCGCCAGCTCTAATAAATGCTTCTTTTCGGCCATCTGCATTGTAATAATATGGTGTTTTAGGTCCATCTCCAATTTTTATTTCCATGAAATCTTTATTTTCTTCTTTGAACGTTTTAAGTTCATATCTAGGAATAGGTGTTATTTTGTCGTTGATTAATTCTGAAACTTTTTCAGAGTCCTTTGTTATATTTGCTAAACCAACAGGCTTTTTATCAATGTCTCTGACACCAAATAATAATATTCCACCATTTGTATTTGCAAAAGCAGAAACGGACTTAAGCCAACTTTTATGTTTTTTATATTCTACTTTTTCTTTGAAATCAATATTTGTATTTTCAGCATTTTCATAGTCTTTTATATGCATATATTTTTTCACCTCAATTATTTATATTATACAATAAATTTTTTATATTTTTGTAATATAATGTCTAAATTTTTTAAACCGGACTTTTTTCCATAGAAAACCGGACTTTTTCCTAGAAAACCGGACTTTTTTAAATAGAAATATTGCTAGTTATAATGTCATTAAGATTTTGGGTATAAAGTTCAAAAATATTAGCTTTTTTAACTTCTTTTTCGGTAATTAAATTAATCGTTCTAACAAGTTTACCATTTTCTTTAACTTTTAATTTACCAACCACTTCACCTTTTTTTAACGGAGCTTTTAACGTATTTAAATTAACTTCATAAGTGGCATTACCTTTTTCTTCAGATTTTTTCTTTAAAACCGTTACTTTAGTTTCTGGAATAACATTAACATACCTGTCTTTTCCTTTGTCAACTTCATAAGTACCGATAATATCTTGGTTAAGTAGGTCTTCGGTTTTATACTGGGCAAAAGCATAATCAAGCATTTCACTAACTTCGGTATTCCTTGTTTTACTATCAGGTTCACCCATAACAACAGCAATTATGCGCATTCCATCTTTTTCGGCTGTAGCGGTTAAACAGTAACCTGCTTCTTTGGTATAACCAGTTTTTAAGCCATCAACGCCTTCGTAAAATCTAACTAATTTGTTAGTATTAACGAGCCATATTTTTCTATCAGTATTTTCCCTTAAATAATCTTCATAAACAGAAGTAAATTCTAAAACTTTTTCATGTTTAACGAGTTCTTTAGCAATAAGCGCCATATCACGAGCACTTGAATAATGATTAGCTTCATCAAGACCATGTGGGGTTTTAAAATTTGTATTTTTAAGCCCTAATTCTTTAGCTTTATCATTCATCATGCTAATAAAAGCATCTTCTGTGCCAGCGACAGTTTCGGCTAAAGCCACAACAGCATCATTACCAGATGAAATTGCCACACCTTTAAATAAGTCTTCGACACTCATTTTTTCGCCAGTTTCTAAAAGTATTTGACTGCCTCCCATGCTTGAGGCATTTTCACTAACGGTTACTTCTTGGTCCCAAGTAATAGTTCCATTTTCAATAGCTTCGATAATTAAAAGCATACTCATCATTTTCGTCATGCTAGCGGGGTTTAATTTTTCATCAGCATTATTTTCATATATAACTTCACCGGTACTAGCTTCAATTAAAATAGCTGATTTACTACTAGGGGCGAGGGCAAAATCTTCTTCAGCGAGTACTTTAATTGGTAAGATTAATAATCCTAAAAGTAATAATAAATATTTTTTCATTTTCGGTCCTCCTAATAAAAAATATGCCGAAAAAAGGGAAATATACTAGAAATAGAAATATGATTTATACTTTTAGTAAATAATATTCTAATAATTATTGCTTCTCTTGATTTTTACTAAATTCAATTAATTCATCAAAATCAGATAAATAATTTTGGTCTTGCTTTATTCTATATTTTTCATATTCTGATAATGCTAGCGCATTGGCTATTTCTCTTTTTATTTTTCCATTATCTTTTAAGATATTATACTCATTTAATTTTAAAAATAATTCTAGTTTTTCTTTCCACTCTTTCATAGAAATAATGTGTCTAAGTTTAACTTGCCTTTCTGCATAATCTAAATACATCGATACTAAATTGTTTAATTCATTTATTTCTTCTTTATTTAAATAATTTTTAGCCACAATAACGTCACTTGATAATATTTTGCCTTTAGGAGCATTTTTCCAAGTTTGAAGTCCCATATTATCTTTATTAGAATCTGTTCTATTATAAATTATTTCTGGAGCTGTCATACCTGTGATTGCATAGTGCAGTTTATTTTGAACATTTTTATAAAATTCTATTGTTGTTTCACTATTCTTATCATAATCATAGCTACACTCTTTATAAATGTCGGTTATTTTTTGATAAAATCTTCTTTCGCTGGCTCTAATCTCTTTTATTTTTAATAGTAATTCATCGAAATAATCTTTTCCAAATTTTGGGCCATTTTTCAAAAATTCTGAATTGACGACAAAACCTTTTTTAATATATTCTTTTAAAGTATTAGTTGCCCATCTTCTAAACTGAGTAGCTTCAAAACTATTAACTCTATAGCCTACAGCAATAATGGCATCTAAACTATAAAACACAACATTTCGTCCAACTTTTCTATTTCCTTCATTTTGAACTATTCGAATTTTTCGAATAGTTGAATTTTCTTCAAGTTCACCACTACTAAATATTTCTTTTAAATGATAATTAATTGTATTAACTTTAACCGAAAATAGTTCAGCCATAGTTTTTTGGGTTAACCAAAAATCTTCACTATCATATAGTACTTCAATAATTTTGTTTCCTGTTTCATTTTGATATAAAACTATATTATTTAAATCAGCAATTTTATTCATATTATCTCCTCCAATCTAAAATTTAATTACAATTCAAATAATCTTTAATTACTATATTATCATAAAAATAATTAAAAACTACAAAAAAAGAAAACTTTTTAGAGTTTTCTATTTCGCCATTTCTAAATAAGTATTTACCGCATAAGTCGTAATATTACTTCTATTAATAACACCGACCATTTTGCCATCTTTCATAACTGGAGCTTTTTTAAGATGTTTGCTTTCAAGTATTCGGCATACTTCTTCTAAATTAGTATTAATATCAATAGTAAGAACTTTCTTTTTGGCAATATCTTTAACTTTTAAATTCATTAAATCCTTAAGCTTTTCATCAAAACCATTTTCAGTTCCTAAAAGAGCAAGTGAGTAGGCATTAACGAATAAAGGATGGGCTTTAGCTAAATAGCGCATTATATCGCCATCGCTGATGAAACCAGTTAATTTACCACTATTATTAATAACCGGTACACCGCTAATGTGTTTTTCACTAATTAGAGATAATGCCGTTAATAAATTATCATTTTCTTTAACTGTATAAACATCTTTTTTCATAATTGATTCTAATTTTAAATCGGTCTTAATAGTAGCATTTTTTTCTAAACGTTTAACTTTTAAAGCTGTAATAAAACCGGCTAAAGCGATTACAAAAGCTACCGCTAAAGTAATGATAAAGGCAAATTCCATTGCTTCATAACTAGATGTTCCTGTGGAAATTTTAATATTTGTCATCAAAGAATAAACGCCGGTAAAGACAGAAGTTCCAATACAGCCAGCAATTTGGAAACCGGCGGTAATTAAAGTTACACCATGAGGATTTAATTCTTTAGGTAAAGCGCCAAGAGCGAAACTTTGGCTAGGTCCAATAATTAGAGACATACTACCAGCGATTGGAATATAAAGTAAAGCTATAAGAATTAAAGATTTTAAATTAATTGTTAATATCATTATGATAATAAAGGTAAAAACTAGTAAATAACCTAAAGGAATAATAAATTTACCACCTTTATTATCATAGATTTTTCCCGCAATTGGCGCTAAAACACAAGAGACAACGATAGCTGGAAACAAGGTTAGGGAAGACGTTAGTGATGACATATTCATCGCATTTTGAATAAATAGTGGCATAATAACATTTAAAGATAAAAGAATCATCATAGCTATCATATTTAAGGCAATTCCTATTTTAAATCTTTTAACTTTTAATGGTTCAAAATTAACTAGTGGTACTTTTAAATTATTTTGTCTTTTCGCAAAAATAATTAAACAGATAATTCCAATTATAATCGCACTAATAGCTACTAAAAGATTACCAGAGAATAAGGTTGAAATTCCATATAAAATACCAATTAAGGCTAAACTAATTAAAATGACTGATAAAATATCTAAATAGGGATTTTCCAATTTTTTATCTTTACCAATAATAATGGCACCCATAATAAATAAAATAATCATTAAAGCAGCAAAGACAAAGAATAAAATGTGCCAAGTACTTATGCTAAGTAAAACACCAGCTATAATAATACTAAATGATGGCCCTAAAGTTGTTGCTGCTCCCATTAGGCCCATATAAGAACCCATTTTTTCTTTAGGCACGACACTTAAAACCATATTCATACCAATTGGAGTAAGCATTCCTGTTCCTAGAGATTGTAAAATTCTACCACCAAGCATAACTGGGAATGATGGAGCAAAAGCGCAGACTAAACTGCCAGCAATTAAAAGGCCAACGGTAAATAAGAAAAGGGGTCTAGTGGCAAACTTGCGATATAAAAACGAGGCAATTGGAATCATAATTGCCGCCCCTAACATATAAGCGGTTGTTAGCCACTGAACTGTTGAGACTTCAACATTAAAATCTTTCATAATTGGCGTTAAAGCAATATTAAGAAACGTTTCATTAAACGTTCCTAAAAAAGCTCCAAACGCAGCAACTATTAAGATAAGTAACGGTTTTTTGTTTTTCATAAAAATTCCTCCTTCTATTTTTAAGCCTAAAAAAAACACATATAGTATGCATTTCCTTGCGTAATCAGATTTACGTGGTATCCACTACATGTGTCATCAGGCTTTTTGCATTAATTATTTTAGCACAATTAAAAGCTAAAAGTCAAATGAAAATTACCAAAAACTTGAACAAATTACTATAAATATGATATGATAAAGCTAGTTGTAAGGGAGGAAATGTATGGAAAAGTATGTTCCAGATATTTATCAAAAAAGTATTTATACAGTTGATTATTCAAAACTTTACAGTAATGGAATTAGATGTCTATTATTTGATTTAGATAATACCGTCGTGGCTTCTAAAGAAAGTAATCCACCAGAAAAAGCTAAAGACTTATTTATTAGTTTAAAACAAAAGGGATTTAAAGTGATTATTTTAAGCAACAGTCCAAAATCACGGGTTAGAAAGTTTGCTGATTTTTTTGAAGTTCCTTGTTATCATTTTGCTTTAAAACCTTTAAGCTTTAAATTTAAAAAAGTTTTAAGTGATAATCATTTTTTACCAAGAGAAACGGCTATTATTGGCGACCAAATAATGACGGATGTTTTAGGGGGCAATAAAATGGATATTACAACAATTTTAGTAAATCCTGTATCAGAAAGTGATGTTGTATTTACGAAATTTAACCGTTTCTTTGAAAAACGCAAATTAAAACAATTAGAAGAACGTGAATTATTTAGTAGAGGTAATTACTATGATTAAATGTCTAGGGTGTGGTGCTCCTTTACAAAATAGTGATGCTAGTAAAATTGGATATACATTAGATATGAGTAAAAAATTATGCAAACGGTGCTTTGAAATTCGCAGTTATAATGCTTATAGTAAAGTAAGTGACGATAAAAATCACTATATAAATATTTTAAATAATATTAATAAAACTAATGATTTAGTTTTGCTAGTAATAGATTTGTTTAGTATTCATACATTAAAAGAAATAAATATTGATAATCCAGTAATTCTTGTCTTTGCGAAAAGAGATTTACTACCTAGAGGAACTGATGAACAAAGACTACTTGCGAAAATTAACGGTAATTTAAATATAGTTGGTAAAGTGATGATTAGTAGTAAAAATAATTATCAAATGGATGAACTTTATCATTTGATTATGAAACATAAAATCAGTAATAATGTGTATGTTATTGGCTATACAAGCACTGGTAAAAGTACTTTAATTAATAAATTTATTTATAATTATGGCAATAGAGAAACGGAAATCACTACAAGTCCATTACCGTCAACAACTTTAGATTTAATTGAGACTAAAATTAATGATGAATTAACGTTAATTGATACGCCAGGTCTTTTAGATGATGGTAGTATTATTTTGACAGCGAGTAAGGAAGAACTAAAAAAAATAATTCCTAAAAAAGAAATTAGACCAATTGTTATTCAGGTTAAATGCCCACAAACAATTATAGTCGATAATTTATTTAGAATTGATGCCTTTAGGGGTGGTAGTTTAGTTTTTTATATGGCTAATAATTTAAAAATTAATCGTTTTTATAATGAAAAAAAAGATTTAAAAAATTTAAAAAAATATCATTTCGATAATTTAAATAATGAAGATATTATTATTAAAGGTCTTGGCTTTATAAAAGCTAAAAATATTACTAATATTGATGTGTATATTTCTGAAAATATAAAAATTTTAACCGAGCAGTCACTTATGTGATTGTTTTTCTTTTCACTTTGTGGTAACATTAATAATAGGGTGATGATATGCTTGGAACAATAATTGGTTTAGAAGAAGACCAGGTTTTACTTAAACTTAATATACCGCTAAATGAATTTCAAAGTTTAATTAATTTACATGTTGTAATGGAAGACGCTGACAAGATGATAGTTGGAGAAATAGCCGATATAAAAGAAAATATTGCCTATATTAATTTACTTGGTGAAATTAAAGATAATAAGTTTGTTTTTGGTATTATTAGAAAACCTTCATTTGGAGCAAGTGTTAAATTAGTGTCAAAAGAAAAAATTCCGATGATTATCAGTATCGACCATTATAAAGAAAATGAAGATGTTTACATTGGTGAAAGTCCTATTTATAGTGGGGTCAAAATTGGCTTTAATATTAATGATTTCTTTGCTAATCATTTTGCAGTTTTTGGCTCAACTGGTGGTGGTAAATCTTGGGGTGTTGCCAGACTTATCCAAAGTATTTTTGACAAACAACATTCAATTGCCTACCGGGCAAGTATCTTCATATTTGATGCTTACGGAGAATATCATAGTGCTTTTAAAGATATAAGCAGTAAAGTACCTGAACTTTCTTTTAAAGCTTATACAACTAATACTAAATTTAGTGAAAGCGAGCTTTTAAAAATTCCATTATGGTTACTTACAACTGATGATATTGCGTTACTTTTAAATGTTGAAAAACCAACACAACTACCAATATTAGAAAAAGCTTTAAAATTAGTTAGTGTTTTTGCGCGAAAAGAAGAGGACGTTATTAAACAAAAGAATGATATTATCGCGCGAGCTTTACTTGATATTTTAGCTAGTGGACATTCATCTTCACAAATAAGAGACCAAATATTTTCGGTGTTAACGACTTATAATACAAAAGATTTAAATTTGGAATCTACCATATATCAGCCAGGTTATGTAAGACCTCTTAAACAATGTTTAATAATTGACGCTTCTGGTAAAATAAGAGAAATTGAGCTTTTAACAAATTATATAAGAACATTTTTAGATGATAGTATTGAGCTTACAATGCCGGATGGTACTTTTAGATATGGCCTTGATGATTTACAAACGGCTTTAGATTTCGCACTTATTTCCGAGGGCGTTTTAAACAGTGATAGGGTTTATGATGAAGCTAATGTGCTTAAAGTAAGACTTCATGCTTTAATTAATAGTGATTATGCGGTTTATTTTGATTGTCCAGAATTTATTAGTTTAGATAATTATATTAAAAGTTTACTATCAATAAATGGGGGCAGAAAAGCCCAAATAATTAATTTTAATATTAATTATGTTGATGATAGATTTGCTAAAACAATTACAAAAATCTATTCTAAAATGTTATTTGAATATGCGAAAAATTTAAAACAAAGAGCGTCTCTTCCATTTCATATTATTTTGGAAGAAGCTCATAGATATGTTCAAAATGATAGTGATATTAATATTATCGGTTATAATATTTTTGATAGAATTACCAAAGAAGGAAGAAAATATGGGGTTCTTTTAGGCCTTATTTCTCAAAGGCCTAGTGATTTATCAGAAACTTCTATTTCCCAGTGTAGTAACTTTTTAATTTATAAGATGCTACATCCAAGGGATATTAATTATATAAAAGATATGGTTCCTAATATTACTAATGAAATAGTTAAAAGGTTAAGAGTTTTACAACCTGGTAATTGTATTGCTTTTGGTAGTGCTTTTCATGTGCCGGTGCTTGTTAAATTAGATAAACCATCACCACCGCCATCTTCTAGTAGCTGTGATATTAGTGCTAACTGGTTTATTGATAGAAAATAATGTATAAAATTAAATATTTTGGATATATTATAAATGTGTATCAGTTATGATACATCCTTCCCGCTATATTCTAGGACCAAAAAAAGTCCTAGAATTTTTTTACCAAAAAAATTCTTTACTAAATTTTTGGCCTGTGATATACTAAAACTAGAATAAAATAGTGGTGGTGTTATGAAAAAGGTAATCGTTAAATTAGAAAATTTTAGTAAGAGTTATAACAATAAAGAAATAATTAAAGATATTAATTTAGAAGTTTATGAAGGGGAATTTTTAACGTTATTAGGGTCTAGTGGCTGCGGGAAAACAACTATTTTAAGGTCAATTTCCGGCCTTGATTTTCCGACTAAAGGCAAAGTTTATATCGACGGGGAAGATATAACCGCTTTAGAGCCTCAAGAAAGGAAAGTAAATACCATCTTTCAAAATTATGCTTTATTTCCTTTAATGACGGTTTATGATAATATTGCTTTCGGATTAAAAATGAAAAAAGTTCCAAAAAAAGAAATCGCTATTAGAGTAAAAGAAATGATTGAACTCGTTCATTTAGAAGGCTTTGAACAAAGTAAACCTGGTGATTTGTCAGGTGGTCAGCAACAGAGAGTATCAATTGCGAGAGCTTTAATAAATAAACCAAGAGTTTTGCTTTTAGATGAACCACTATCCGCTTTAGATCAAAAATTAAGAGGAGAGATGCAGTTAGAATTAAAAGGCTTACAAAAGAAACTTGGAATAACTTTTATTTATGTAACCCACGACCAAAATGAAGCTTTATCAATGAGTGATAGAATTGCTGTTATCCACAATAAAAAAATTTTACAAATAGATGCCCCAGCGGAAATATATGAACATCCGAAAAACTTATATGTGGCGAAATTTTTAGGTGATTCCAATATTTTTACAGGGATTGTTAAAGAAATAAAAGGTCAAAGTTGTATGGTTTTAACAGAAGATAAAACTCAAATATATACCAAAAATAATGAATTTAATGTTGGTGATAAAGTAAGTATTGTTATTAGACCAGAAAATATTAAAATTACGAAATCAGAAAGACTTAAAAACTGTTTAGAAGGGGTAATTACCGATATGGTTTATGATGGCTCATTTACTAAAATAATGGTTAAAGTAAAAAAACAAATTATAACGGTAGTTATCTTTGGTAATGATAAAAAATATGCGGAAAAAGAAAAAATATTTTTGTACTGGGATACTGAAGACCCCATTGTTTTGAGGGATGAAAATGACTAGTAAATTACTACGTTATATATTTATTTTACCAGTTATAATTTATACGGTTTTTCTAATTGCTTTACCCCTTATTTATATATTTGTTATTAGTTTTTTTCAAAGTGATTTTTATGGTGGAATGATTGAAACCTTTACTTTAGAAAACTATGCCAGAATCTTTGATAGTGTTTATATTGGTATTTTTATTAAGTCTTTAGTAATTGCCGGGATAACAACAATAATCTGCATACTAATTTCTTATCCGTTTGTTCTCGCGGTATCTCATAAAAATAAACGGTTTCAAACTATTTTAATGATGCTGGTAATGATTCCGTTTTTAACCAATTCCTTAATTAGGATGTATGGCTGGACCGTTTTACTTAGAGAGTCTGGAATTATTAATCAAATATTAATGTCTTTAAATATTATCAGTGAGCCTCTTTCCTTAATGTATAATAATTTAGGAATTATTATCGGGATGGTTTACACTTTGATTCCTTTTATGATCCTGCCCCTTTATAGTTCAGTGTCAACAATTGATAAATCATTATTAGAAGCGGCTAGTGATTTAGGAGCGAGTAAATGGCAAAAATTTAAAAATATAATCTTACCCCAAACATTTCCTGGACTTTTTAATGGCGCTTTAATGGTCTTTACTCCAGCTTTAGGTTATTTCTTTATTGTTGATGTGTTAGGTGGGGGCAAGATAATGATATTAGGTAATTTAATTAAAAACCAATTTTTAACAGCTCGTAACTGGCCATTTGGAGCGGCAATTGCGGTATCACTTGTTTTAATTACAATCTTGGTAATTGTAATTTACCGTAAATTAGGTGGGAAAATGGATAAGTTAGGTGATATGTAATGAAAACAAATAAAGTGTTAGATAATTTAATAATTTTCATTGTCTTCTTCTTTTTATTCCTTCCGATATGTGTCCTCATTTTATTTTCGTTTAACACGTCTTCCTTAAACATAACTTTTGAAGGCTTTACTTTATATTGGTATCAGCATTTACTGGAAAATACAGCTTTGCTTGAAGCTTTAAAAAATACTTTATTAATTGCTGTTATTAGTACAGTTGTTTCCACGATTGTGGGCACGATATCGGCGTATGCTTTAAAAAAATATGATTTTCCTTTTAAAAATGTCATTAATGAACTTTTATATATTCCTGTCGTTATTCCGGAAATAGTTTTAGGAATTTCCTTACTTTGTATTTATACATTTATGCATTTAGAACTAGGGATGTTTACGTTAATTCTGGCCCATATTAGTTTTTCAATACCTTTTGTAATTATAAGCGTTAGAAGTGTTTTAGATAGTTTAGACCCTAATATTGAAAAAGCAGCTAGTGATTTAGGAGCGAGTAAATTAAAAACCTTTTTTTACATCGTTATTCCTTTACTTTTACCAGGTATTTTAAGTGGGGCGCAGCTCGCGTTTACTTTGTCCCTAGATGATGTGGTAATTAGTTATTTTACCGCGGGACCAGGCAGTAATACTTTACCACTTTACGTTTATTCGGTAATTAAAACTGGAGTAACGCCTGATGTTAATGCTTTAATTACAATAATGCTTTTAGTTATCTTTATTGTTTTAACGATAGCCACCATTATTAGTTTGCGCAAATTCAAAAAAGAGGTGCGGGGATGAAGAAAATAATAATAGTTCTGCTCATACTGATATGTACGGGATGCAGTAATACGAAGGAAGAAATAAATGTGCTTAACTGGTCTTCTTATATTCCAGATAGTGTAATTAAAAGCTTTCAAAAAGAAACTGGAATTAAAGTAAATTACAGTACTTATTCATCTAATGAAGAATTACTAGCGAAAATATCAGGCGCTAAAGAAGGCACTTATGATTTGATTTTTCCTAGTGATTATATGGTGGAAATAATGAAAGATCGGGATATGCTGGAGACGATGGATTTAAGTAAACTTCAAAATTATCGTAATATAAATCCTAATTATTTGAATTTAGATTATGATAAAGGTAACGTTTATACTGTTCCTTTTGTGGCGGCCACGGTTTTAATTGCCGTTAACCGTGATGAAGTAACGGACACAATTACCTCTTATAATGATTTATTAAATCCCAAATATCAAAATGAAATTGTTTTAATCGATGACCAAAGAATTATTATTGGTCTGGCTTTATTAGCTAATGGCTATGATATGAATTCAGTAAATGAAAATGAATTAGAAGTGGCTAAAGAGTGGCTTTTAAAACTAAAACCGAATATTAAAGCTTATGATAGTGATAGTCCGAAAAATTTTTTAATTACTAATGAAGCTTCAATTGGAGTTTTGTGGAATGCTGAGGCTGCTTTGGCGAAAGATGAAAATCCAAATATAGAAACAATCTTTCCAGATGAAGGTTTTGCTTTAAGTATTGATAATATGGCAATTCCCGCGTCAGCTAAAAATAAAGATTTAGTTTATACTTTTATCGATTATATTTTAAGACCTGATGTAATGAAAGAAATTATTGATGCTTATCCTTATAAAAATGTCAATAATATGACTAATAATTTACTTGGTAGTAATTATCTAAACAATAGTGCGGCTAATATTCCGGATAGCGTTATTGCTGAAGGAAAGTTTGTCGAAAATATTGGCGAAAGTGTTAAATTATATGATAAGTTATGGGCCGAAATAAAGTGATTTTACTGTCAATTAAAAGTAAAATAAAGAAAATTATAATTTACTTTAAAGGGGTGAAAGTGCTATACTATAGGTAAGATATAATAGAAGGAGGCGCGTATATGAAAGATTATATCGATACTAGTGATTTCACAAAAGAAGAACTTTTGGAAATTGCTAATTTAGGGATTTTGATTAAGAAAAACCTAAAAGCTGGTTATCCTTTAAATGTTCTTTATCATAAAACATTAGGGATGATTTTTGAGCAGTCATCGACGAGAACAAGAGTTTCATTTGAAACGGCAATGACCCAATTAGGTGGGCACGCTCAGTATTTAGCTCCTGGGCAAATTCAACTTGGTAAACACGAAACTTATTACGATACAGCTAAAGTTTTGTCAAGACTAGTTGATATTTTAATGGCAAGGGTTCAAAAACACGAAACCATTGTTAATTTAGCTAAAAATGCTGATATTCCAGTTATTAATGGGATGAGTGATTATAATCATCCAACGCAAGAAATGGGTGATTTAACGACCATATTAGAACATTTACCGGAAGGCAAAAAAATTGAAAATATCAAAGTTGTCTTTGTTGGTGATGCGACTCAAGTTTGTGCGTCTTTAATGATGACGATTACAAAAATGGGTGGGACGTTTGTTCATTTCGGACCTCAAGGATATCAGTTAAATGAACATTTTCAAAATATAGCTCGTGAAAACTGTAAAGTTAGTGGTGGTTCGTTCTTAGTAACGGATGACGAAGAAGCTATTGTTGGCGCTGATTTTATTTATACTGATGTTTGGTATGGTTTATATGAATCAGAGCTTTCTGAAGAAGAACGTAAAGGTATTTTTTATCCAAAATATCAGGTAGATATGGATATGCTTAATAAAGCTAGTAGTAACTGCAAGTTTATGCATTGTCTTCCAGCAACGAGAGGGGAAGAAGTTACTGATGAAGTTATGGATAGTGATAGGTCAATTATCTTTGACGAAGCGGAAAACAGATTAACTTCTATTAGAGCTTTACTTGTATATTTTATGGGTAAAAAAGAAGAGACAACAAAGATTTGTAAGCAAAATTTAGGTATTTAAAGGAGTGAAAAAGGGTGGAAAAGAAAAAAAAGAAATTTAGATTAATTGATGCCATTTTAGCAACTGTTTGTATTACTTTAGTTGCTGAAAGTGTCGCCCCAACAGCGGCGATTGGTAATTCCCAGTATTTCTGGTGGATTTTATTAATTGTAGCCTTTTGTTTACCTTATGGCTTAATTACCGCAGAACTTGGAAGTACTTTTGATAGTGAAGGGGGGATGTACGACTGGGTTAAAAAAGCCTTTGGTAAAAAATGGGCTGGAAGAGTGGCTTGGAATTATTGGATTAATTTCCCACTTTGGATAGCGTCACTTGCGGTGGCGGTAACCGATGTCGTAGCCGACATCTTTGATGTTGAACTTTCAATTTGGTGGTTACTTGTTTTACAACTTGGATATACGTGGTTAGTAGCTTTTTTAGGCACTAAAAGAATTGGCGAAAACAAATGGGTAGTTAATATTGGAACGCTCTTTAAAATATTATTTATGGTTGGTCTAGGTATTTTAGGTATTTATGTCTTTATTAAAACTGGCCATAGTGCGAATCCAGTACAGAGTGTTTCTGACCTACTACCAACAATGGATTTAGCTGGACTTTCATTTGTTTCCGTTATTATCTTTAATTTCCTTGGTTTTGAAGTTGTTGCAACTTTTACTAAAGATATGGAAAATCCTAAACGTGAAATTCCTAAAGCTTTAATTATTGGTGGCGCGTTAATGGCAATATTCTATATTTTACCAGCAACTGGTATTAATATTGCGATGACCACTGAACAAGCTGAAGTAGCTGGAATCACAGATTCATTTGCGATTTTACTTACAACATTAGGCTTTAGTGATTCATTTATTAGAGCAGTTGTTATTATCGTTGGTTTAATGTTTATTTATACGATGGTTGCTAATATTGCTTCTTGGTCATTTGGTGTTAACAGTGTGGCTAAATATGCAGCTGACGATGGATGTTTCCCAAAAATATTTGGTGAAGAAAACAAACAAGGTGTACCTTATATAGCTTCAATTATCAATGGTTTTGTGGCTAGTGTAATTGTTATTATGGGTATAACTTTAGGTGTTTTAAGCGAAAGTGCTTCTAATTTATTCTGGACGTTCTTTAGCTTTAGTGTTGTAACTTTATTAATTAGTTATATACCTTTATTTCCAGCGTTCTTAAAATTAAGAAAAACTGATAAAACTAAAAGAGAATATAAAGTTCCAGGTGGTAAAGTTATGTTAAATTTAATTACTTGGGTACCACTTGTATTCTTAATTGCTGGTATTATCTTTACTTTATTTATTGATTTTACTTATGATTCTATTATGGCAAATATGCCAGTTATTATTGGGGTAATTATTTCCTTTATTATCGAGGAGATATTAGTTGCCAGAATTAAAGAGGAGGAATAATTTGAAAAAGTTAACAGGAATTCCTAAAAATGATGGATTTAGAATGCCTGGTGAATTTGAAAGGCATTCGGGGACTTATATTATTTGGCCCGAAAGACCAGATAATTGGCGGCTAGGTGGTAAACCCGCCCAGCACGTTTTTACAAAAGTAGCTAATACAATTGGTAAATATGAACCGATTACGGTTTTAGTTTCCAGAGGTCAGTATGATAATGCCAGAAATATGCTTGCTGATTATGTTAAGGTTGTTGAAATGAGCAATGATGATTCTTGGGTTCGTGACTGCGGAGCGACTTTCTTAATTGACGATAAAGGTGGTAAAAGAGCAGTTGATTGGAAGTTTAATGCTTGGGGAGGTCTAGTAGATGGACTTTATTTCCCTTGGGACCAAGATGATAAGGTGGCTATGAAAATGTGTGAACTTGAAGGTGTGGACCGCTACCGTTTAGATGATTTTATTTTAGAAGGTGGGTCGATTCACGTCGATGGAGAAGGAACAGTTATTACAACGGAAGAGTGCTTATTATCAGAAGGCCGAAATAGTCATTTAAGTAAAGAAGAAATAGAAAAAACTTTATGTGACTATTTAAACTGTTCAAAAGTTTTATGGCTTCCAAAAGGTATTTATAATGATGAAACTAATGGTCACGTCGATAATATTTGTAATTTTGTTAAACCTGGTGTTGTTGTTCTTGCTTGGACTGATGATGAGACTGACCCACAATATGAAATTAGTAAAGCTGCTTATGATTATTTAAGCAATGAAACAGATGCTAAAGGAAGAAAATTAGAAATTCATAAATTATATACGCCGAAACCAATTTTAATTACTAAAGAAGAAAGTGAAGGCGTTGATGCTGTTGATGGAACTCTTCCAAGACAAGAAGGCGATAGACTCGCTGCTAGTTATGCCAATTATTATACTGGTAACGGTTTTGTGGCTCTGCCAATATTTAATGATCCTAATGATGAAAAGGCCATTAAATTACTTCAAGAACTTTATCCAGATAGAGTAATTGAACCAATTTATGCGAGAGAAATTCTTTTAGGTGGTGGCAATATTCATTGTATTACCCAGCAAGTTCCAGCAGCTAAATAAAATAAGAGTAAAAGGACTAGTTTATAATAGCTAGTTTTTTTCATAGAAAAAAAGCCTTGTGGCTTTCTAAGATTATTCTTTTTTTAAGGCAATGACTTCTGTTTCAGATAAACCCGTTGCTTTAGCAATATCACTAGGTGTCATTTGTAATCCTAAAAGGTTTTTAGCAATTTCTACAGCTTTTGATTTTTCTCCTTGCTCAATACCTTGCTCAAGACCCTGTTCAATACCTTGCTCAATTCCTTGGGCAAGACCCTGTTCAATACCTTGCTCAATACCTTGGGCAATACCTTGCTCAATTCCTTCTTGCGTAGCATTTTTCATTAAGGTATTGTGCGTTCTTATCGCATCTTCTTCAGCTGAAAATAAAAATCTCATCTCTTCATCTTTATTTAAATTGTGGGCTTTTTTGCGAAACTTCTCCATATACTCATCTCCCTTACATATTTCCTTTAATTCTTTATCACCTAAGTCTAACATGATGAGATGTTTAAATTCCATAGCTTCTTCTTTTTTCTTTAAGTCTTTACTTTTGTAATACTTAAGTAACTTATCTATATTATATTCGATAATGATAAAATTTTCAATATAGTAATTATCTTTTCTTTTAATACTATGGAGCATATAGATGTCCTCTAGTAAAGCATCTTTAGGTAAACCTTTGGTAAAATTAATTTGAATATGCGTATTCATAACCTCATAATCTTCACCACGGTCTAAATCTTCTACATAATTACTCATAAGATAACCAGCATTACGCACAGGTAACTGACTATAGTAAGCAGAGTTTACTTCAATATTGATAATTTCATTTGGAGTTTTCACTAAAACATCTAGTGTTCTCCCTTTTTGATTATAATTATTAACAGGTAATTCATTATTTAAAATGATTAAATCTTCAATTTTTTTATGAATTATTTTCTCTAATAACCATTTTAATAAATCTTTATTTTCTTCGGTACATAAAGCATTTTTAAAAACAACATCATTCATTGCCGTATAGTATTTTTCTTTTGTTTTTTCTTTCATATATTTGCTCCTTTCTATATATTTTTTTTATAAGAAAGGCCCAATATTATACTGAGTTATATTAAGTAACATTTTTATCTTTTTAATTCTGACCGCGTACCCCATAGAAGGGATTTTACCCTTCTATTAAGTATTATACGATAAAAAATTAAAAATCCTTTTTTTTAGCTAAATTTTTTTAATTTTTAAAATAAATACGCTTATCGCGTCATTAACGCACAAATAAATTTTAATATTCTATAATAAAAAATAGAAAGTAGAGGTGCGATAATGTACAGAGAAAAGCGACGCAATAGAATAATTATATTAGTATTAGTGGGAGTAGTCTGCCTAATGGGAGTTGGATATGCAGCCTTTCAGACAAGACTTAATATAACGGGAACTAGTGAAATAAGTAGTGACTGGAATATAAAAATAATAAGCGTGGACGTTACAGAAATTGGTGGAGACGGAGAAAATGTTAAAAATAATTATACAGATCTTACCGCGGATTTAGAAGCAAATTTATATGGTAAAGGGGATTATGTCGAGTATAGTATTATAGTTGAAAATGCAGGTACATTTGATGCTAAATTAGAAAGTATAGGACTTACTAATACGAATAATGAAGCCGTTTTAATTACAAGTAGTGGACTAACAAAGGGACAAACTTTATACAAAAATACAACAGCTACTTTAAAAGTAAGAATAGAATATAATTCCAGCTATGAGGGTGATGCTTCGGGTACTAGTGGAGAAAGTACTGTAGATTTAGAATTTGTTCAGTAAATAATACAAAGGACCTTTATTAATGGGCCTTTTTTTGTTATAATTGATTAGGAAAGATGTGATAATATGTATGATTATATAAAAGGAATTATAACTGATAATGAATCAGGTTATATTGTTATCGATGCTGGTGGCGTTGGTTATAAAGTTTTTACTGGTAATCCTTATGATTTTAAAGAAAATGAAGAATATAAAGTATATTTATATCAATATGTTAAAGAAGATGAAATTAGTTTATATGGATTTAAATCTAAAGAAGAAAGAGAACTTTTTTTAAGATTAATTAGTGTTAAAGGGGTTGGTTGCCGAATGGCTCTTCCAATGTTTGCTAGTAGTACGCCAGCTGGAATTATTGATGCGATTGAAAAAGAAAATATTTTATATTTAAAAAAATTTCCGAAAATTGGTGATAAAGTTGCTAGACAAATTATTTTGGATTTAAAAGGAAAATTAGTTTCTAAAGGTGATGAATATAACCGTAATCTTGATGAACTTGTTGAAGCTTTAAAAAGTTTAGGTTATAAAACTAGTGATATTAATAAAGTTACAAAACACATAAATAGTAATGATGATATAGAAGTACAAATAAAAGAAGCATTAAAATTATTATTAAAGTAGGTGAGTTATGGACGAAAGAATAATTACTAATCATGAATTAAAAGAAGATAGTTTTGAAGGAAGTATTAGACCGGATAGTTTAGATGAATATATAGGTCAAAGTGAAGTTAAAGAAAATTTAAATATTTTTATTAAAGCGGCTTTAATGCGCGAAGAAGTTTTAGACCATGTTTTATTATATGGTCCACCAGGACTTGGAAAAACAACTTTAGCTTATATAATTGCCAATGAAATGGGAAGTAATATTAAAACAACTAGTGGACCAGCCATCGAAAAAAGCGGTGATTTAGCGGCTGTTCTTTCAACACTTGAACCTGGAGACGTTTTATTTATTGATGAAATACACCGGATGCCAAGATTTATCGAAGAAATATTATATTCGGCAATGGAAGATTTTACTTTAGATATTATTGTTGGTAGTGATGCTTCAAGTAGAAGCATTAAAATAGACCTGCCCAAGTTTACTTTAGTTGGGGCGACTACTAGAGTTGGTGATATTACTGGACCACTTCGGGATAGATTTGGCATTATTTCAAAACTAAATTTTTATACAACTGAAGAACTTACTCAAATAGTAATGCGAACTAGTAGAGTACTTGATAGTGAAATAAGTGAAGAAGCCGCCGTTGAATTAGCTAGAAGAAGTCGGGGAACGCCGAGAATTGCTAATAGATTATTCAAAAGAGTAAGAGATTACGCTTTAGTCATGGGTGGGGGTTATATTGATTTAAACATTACCAAAGTTGCTTTAGACAAATTAAAAGTCGATGAATTTGGCCTTGATGCTACTGATTATAATTTATTAGAAGCCATTATTGAAAAATTTAATGGCGGACCAGTTGGTATTGATGCCCTAGCTTCAAGTATTGGTGAAGAAGCTAGTACCATCGAGGACGTTTACGAACCTTATTTATTACAAAATGGATTTTTAAAAAGAACAAGTAGGGGTAGAATTGTAACTGATAAAGCTTATAAACATTTAAAGAAAAATAAGCAAGATAGTTTATTTTAAAGGAGATTTATATGAAAGTAGAAGATTTTGATTTTGATTTACCAAAAGAATTAATCGCTCAAACCCCGATTAAAGACCGCGATACTTCAAGGTTATTAGTTTTAAATAAAAGTAATGGAAATATTAGTCATAAACATTTTTACGATATTTTAGATTATATGGAAAAAGGTGATACTTTAGTTCTAAATGATACTAAAGTTTTGCCAGCTAGGTTATATGGTGTTAAAGAAGAAACTGATGCGGCGATAGAAATATTAATGTTAAAAGATTTAGGAAATGATACTTGGGAGTGTTTAGTAAAACCGGCTAAACGAATTAAAGAAGGCACGGTTGTTACTTTTTCTTCTAAATTAAAAGCCAAATGTACAGGTATATTTGATGAAGGAATTAGACACTTTAAATTTATTTATGATGGTATTTTTTATGAAATATTAGATGAACTTGGAGAAATGCCACTACCTCCTTATATTCATGAGAAATTAAAAGAAAAAGACCGTTATCAAACAGTATATGCTAAAAAAATTGGTAGTAGTGCTGCACCAACTGCCGGCCTTCATTTTACCAAAGATTTACTTAAAAAAATTGAAGATAAAGGCATTAATATTGTTTATATTACCTTACATGTTGGTCTTGGTACATTTAGACCGGTAACAGCTGAAGATGTGACCGACCATAAAATGCATAGTGAATTTTATATGATGGATGAAAAAACTGCTGATATTTTAAATGACACGAAAAAAAATAATCATAAGATTATCAGTGTAGGAACGACAACAACGAGAACTTTAGAAACGATTATGAACTTATATGGAACTTTTAAAATGACTAGTGGCTGGACAGATATTTTTATTTATCCTGGGTATAAATTTAAAGCTATTGATGCTTTAATTACCAATTTTCACTTACCTAAATCAACATTAGTAATGTTAGTTAGTGCTTTTGCTAGTAAAGAAAATATTTTAAATGCTTATAATGAAGCCATTAAGGAAAAGTATCGTTTCTTTTCCTTTGGTGATGCGATGTTAATAACGGAGGAATAATGGTTATTGTTATTGCAGGACCAACTGGAACGGGAAAAACAAGATTAAGTTTATTTTTAGCAAAACATTTAAATGGCGAAATTATTAATGCTGATAGTACCCAAGTTTATAAAAATTTAGATATCGCGACGGCGAAAGTAAAAAATATGGAAGGAATTCCTCATCATTTAATAGATATTACTAATATTACTAAAGATTATACGGTTTTTGATTATCAGAAGGATGCGAGAAAGTGCCTTGCTGATATTTTATCCAGAGGAAAAACCCCAATTATTGTTGGAGGCACTGGCCTTTATATAAAGGCTGCTTTATATGATTATGAGTTTTCAAACAAAGAACACAACACTTATGAAGGTTTAAGTAATGATGAACTTTATAAGAAACTATTAGAAGTTGACCCTGATACTAGTATTCATTTAAATAATAGGCGGAGAGTTATTAGTGCCTTAAATTATTATGAAGCTAATAAAGTACCATATAGTAAAAAAGAAAAAAATGATAAACTTTTATATGATACCATTTTTATTGGTCTTACAGTTGATAGAGATATTCTTTATTATAAGATAAATAAAAGAGTTGATGAAATGTTTAATGAAGGATTACTTAATGAGGCTAGAGGATTATATGAGAGCGGTATTAGAACTAAAGCAGTAATGACGCCAATTGGTTATAAGGAATTGTTTGCTTATTTTGATAAAGAAATATCATTAGAAGAAGCTAAAGAGTTAATGAAAAAAAATAGCCGGCATTATGCTAAAAGGCAATATACTTGGTTTAATAATCAAATGAAATTAAAATGGTTTAATGTTAATTATGAAAATTTTTATGAAACGGAAGAAGCTGTTTTAAATTATATTAAGAGTTCTTTATAGGACTTTTTTT
>CALVRT010000019.1 GCA_944358735.1 uncultured Bacilli bacterium
TCAATTTGTAGATGAAATATATAAATTACAGCAAGAAAATAAGAGGTTAAAATTTTATCTAAACGATGTGATATTTAGTGAATTTAATGATGATGTAGAATTAGCGGCCAGATATTTGCGAAAACTAAATTATATCGATTTTGATGAAGAAAATCAGATTTATATTAATAAACATAATGAAGAACCATTTTGCCGTCCAGATGCACGTGAAAAACATTTCATTATAGATGATGATAAGATTGATGATTATGTTAAACAAATTGAAAATGAAGCTTTAATGTTAAAAAGAATTGTAAAAGATGCTATTGATTATTTAGAAAAAGTACCTTTAGTGATGGAAAGTTATTACCATCAAAGAAATGAAGTATTGAGAATATTAAAAGGTGATAGTAATGTTTAAAAAGATAAAAGAACAATTTAATTATTATCGAAAATATAAAAATTTAAAGAATAAAAATAAAAGATATCGCAGAATTATTCGTAAATTACGAGATGATAGTAATGAATAAACAGTTATACGAATATTTAGAAGAACATAACTACATTTCAGAGGTACGAAGTCCACTTCGTCAAAAAGAATTATCTAAAGAACGTGCAGAGTGTATTTGTAATAAAGCTAGTAATTTATGTAACGATATTTATTATGAATTAATTGTTGAAAGAGATTTAACAAAAGAAGAAAACAAAATTTTAAAAAAAGTACTTGACAAAAAAGACAAAACAATAAAAGAAGCTATTGATTATATAAATAATGCTACTGATTGGCAATGGGACAATACTGCTTACGAAGATTTATTACAAATATTAGAAAGGACTGAAAATAAATGATGGATTTTGTTACTGAATATATTCTACCAGTATTTATAGTTATTTTAATGCTATTTACACTTGTAATTTTAGGATTGTTTGTCAAAGATAATTTTTTTGATAATAAAAGTTATTGCATATGCGAGAAAGTGAGTAATAAATAAATGAATAAGGAAACTTGGAAAGATATTCCAAAATTTGAAGGGTTATATCAAGCTAGTACTTATGGAAGAATTAGAAGTGTTAGTCATATCAGAAGGAATGGCACAGGAAAATATATGCAAAAAGGCAAAGTTTTAAATTTTAATATAAATCATAGTGGCTATTATCAAGTGCGTTTATCTAAAAATGGTAAGGCAAAAACTTATAGAGTAAATAGGCTTATTGCTTTAACTTTTATTGAAAATACATACAATAAGGAAACGGTAAATCATATAGATGGTAATAAATTAAATAATAGAATAGAAAATTTAGAATGGGCGACAAAAAAAGAACAAACTTGGCATTTACATAATGTCTTGGGAGTTCCTTATGCTGATTGTTCAAAATTAGCTTTAAAGAGGTGGAAAAATGAGTATTTGGGTGCGTAGTCAAGATAAAAAGACATTAGTTAAAGCAGATAAATTAATAATAGGATATGATAAAAATGAAAAAGTATATGAAATACATAATGTCTATGATAGTTTAGGCACTTATAAATCAAAAGAAAGAGCTATAGAAGTATTAGATGAAATACAAGAAAGAATAAGTCCTGAATTTAATTATGAAGGAAATAATGAAGAAGTAGATGTATTCATTAAGACGCAAATGCTTAATAGTATGATAGCAGTTTATCAAATGCCGGAGGAGTGATTAAATGATTAGTTATTATGATTTATTAGGAATGATTAAAAATGGTAATATTCCTGAAAAAGTGAAATTTGATGGTGATATATATATATGGAATGGCGTTAATTATTTTAGTGAAGATGTTTTAGGATATTTAACGGATGATAAAAACGAGGCAGATATGTTAAAAAAAGATATCGAAATAATAATAGATGATAAAAAAATAGAAAAATTAAAATTAGAAAACGGTCATATTGCTGAAGTATTGGAAAATGGCGATGAACACTGGTATACAATATCTTCAGCACAAAGAATTTTAGCTAGTAAAATAAACGAAATAATAGAGGTATTAAATGAAAAAGAAAAAATACAAAATAATAAAAAACAATAAATTTGTATATGGCGTTAAAGAATTGGGAAACAAAGGCTATTACAATAGTAAAAAAAGGATGAAAAGAAGGTGAAGATGTGAAAGAACAATGTTTCGCCGATAAAGGTGATGAGTGTAATGCTCTTAAACGTAAAGGGTGTGAAGGTTGTAAGTTTTATAAGGCCAAAAGTAAAGTTAAAAATAATATATTTTATCCAAAGTCATTTAAAAATTATGGAGAATATTTAAATGCAGTAAAACGATATACAAAAAAATATGGTCCATTCATAAAATAAAGGGGTGAGATAGTGATACCTGAAATAAAAGAAGCTGATAAAATTATAGAAGAAATGAATAATATTACCTCCGAAAGTGTCGAAATGCTACGTACGAAGTTAGAAAAGTGTACAAGCAGTGTAACAGACATAAGTGTGCAAGGTGGTCGTAGACTTCATACAAGAGAGGACGCGCTACTATTACTTGCTGATATGACTTCTATGCTTGATAAAGCTGATGAAATGTTACATAGAATTTATAATAAATTAACAAATCGAGATTTAAAAATATATTTTGATAAAAAATATTTTAGATTATCTA